>NZ_JAQGLJ010000078.1 GCF_028292945.1 Sphingomonas bacterium
GGCCCCGCCACGCGACAAAGCCGGACGCGCCTCGACGCGCCCGGCCATCCAGCCGAACAGCTTCATGTGATATACTCCAGAAACAACAAAGCCCCGCCGAAGCGGGGCTTTGTTGGTTTAGCTCAAGGAGGGCTCAGTCTTCCGGCTGACCCTCGTCTTCGTCTTGGTCCCGCTTCTCGGCTCTGGCGTCGATCGCCCGGCCTGAGATGAAGATACCAACGATGCTTGCCAGCGTACCCATTGCGACGAACCCGGCCATCCTCGTATCGCCGCTGTACGCCAGATATCCAGCGAACAGCAGCACGATCGCGGTTGCCAGAAGCGCGTAATGCTGCCCGCGAGACTTCAGGCTGTAGTCGCGTTCCATGATGAGCCGGCATCATCATGCCGGCTTCCTCATACGAGACAGGTTAGTTACGCGCCCTGTGACGGTGTCAACGCCAGGTCTCTCGCTGCATATTGTTGGACGCAAGTTAAATAAGGTCTCAACCGCACGATGCAAATGTGAGGCTCCTCACAACCCCCGCACCCCGGCTTTCCCCCGCCGCTTGCCCAGCAACAGCTCCGTCACCGCCCACACCAGCGCGTCCGCCCGATCCGGCGACCGCCCCGGCCCGGCATAGACGCCGCCCGTCACCATCCCGCACAGCTCGTCCTCCAGCGCCGCCAGCCCACGGACGTGCCGCACCTTCCCGCGCTCATATTCGGCCGCCACCGGTTCCGCCCGCGCCAGCTTGCCGCGCGAGGCGTGGACCAGCCTGACCGGCAGCGCCGCCTCCGCGCCGCGCAACACGGTCTCGACCATGTCGCCACCCTGGTTCTTCTCCGCGATCACGCGATCGGCACCGACCCGCGCGGCGCACTCGGCCACCGCGCGCGCCCAGCCATCGGGCGACAGCCCCGCGACGCTCGCATCCTCCAGCACATACGCGACGCCGTCGGCATCCAGCCCGGCCGCGACGATCCCGCATGCATCCCCACCCGCACTCGCCGGCGGATCGACGCCCACCACGACGCGCACCAACGTCGGTACGTCGTCGGCAAGACACCCGTCGAGCATCGCCCGCGTCCACAGCGCGCCTTCGCGATCCTCGATCAGCTCGCCGTCCAGCTCCTGCCGACCGAGCCTCGTGCCGGCATATTGCTCCTCGATGTCCGCCACGAAGCTGTCGGGGAGGTGGACATTGGCGCGCGTGCTTCCGCCCGTCAGCGTGCGCTTCTTCATCGCCAGCACCTGCCGCATCAACGGTGCGGGCTTGGGCGTCGTGGTCACCACCACCTGCGGCGTCTCGCCCAGCCGCAGGCCCAGCAGCAGGTTGCTCCATGCCGCCTCGCCATAGCGCCACTTGGCCAGCTCGTCGCACCAGGCGGCGTCGTGCTGCGGGCCGCGCAGGCTCTCCGGCCGCTCGGCGGAATACACGAAAGCACGGGCCTGCGACGCGAAGACCAGTTCGTTGCGGTCGCGGCGCCAGTCCACCTCCTCCCCGCCGCGCCGGATCGCTAGGATACCGCTGTCGCCTTCCACCATCACGCGCCGCCCTTCCTCGATGGTGGCGGCGACCAGCGCGATGCGCGCGCCGGGATACTGCCGCGCGACCTCGCTCACCCACTCCGCGCCCGCGCGCGTCTTGCCCCAGCCACGACCGGCCTGCATGATCCACACGCGCCATGCGCCGGTCGGCATGTGCTGGCCGTCATGTGCCCAGAAGGGCCAATGCTCGTTCAGACCGCGCTGTTGCACGACGCTCAACCTACCCACCACTGTCATGCGCTTGTCCGGGGGCAGCGCCATCAGCCGCGCCCGCAGGTCGGCCGGATCGGGCTCTGCCCCACGTCGGCTTCCAGGGCTACTCATCGCTTGCGCTCCAGATGCTTCTCCATCGCCGTCAGCTTCTTCTCCAGCGCCCGCAGTACCTCTTGCGCATCGGGCTGCTTCAGCCGGACGGGAGCCCGCCGCCCCTGCGCATCCGCCTTGCGCTGACGCGTGATCAGCTTGAACGCCAGCACCGGATCGAACGGGCGTGCCTCGCCATCGCCGGCTCCGCCGTCCGCCCCTGCCTCCGCATTGCCGCGCGCCGTTCGCAGCAGCTCCGCCTCAAGGTGTTGGTAGCCCTGCTCGATCGCGTCGGCCCACCGTGCCGCGAACTCGGCGTCGCGAGCGCGGAACTTGTAGGTCGAGCTATGGTCGATCCCGGCGACCCGGCAGGCGTGCTGGACGTTGCTGGTGATCGCCAGCTCCGCCAGGAAAATGTCCCGCTTGCGCTTGGTCACGACGCGCGACGCGCCGTGGCCGCCGCGCGGCAGCTTGCTTGATTGCGCCATCGATGCCTCCCCTCAGAGCGAAGACGGGCCGGCACGGCTGAGCCCCCGCCCCGCCATGCCGGCCCGCCCCTCACCGCCGCGCCCGCCCCCGCGCGCAGCCGTTAGCGCCGAAGCGCGCGGAGCCCTTCCCTCTCCCGCAAGCGCGAGAGGGACAGCTTTGCGCAGCGAAGCACGGTGAGGGCACGTGCCTACCGATGGACACACCCCTCAGCGACATCACCGCAGTGCCGCCCTCGACTCGCAATTCTTCAGCGTTCCTGTTATGTGCCAGAACAGCGTCACGCTGTCAAGCGATTTGTGCCTATTTGGTTAGAATGCCTGTGTCAGCTGCGATTGTGTGGCAGCCATTGTCCCGTCCACCTTCCCCGACGGAAGTCAGGACCTGGTCCGCCGCGCGGGAACCACCTCCCGTTATTGGTCGATGAATGAGCGTCACCTCTACCCTCCGCCAACGAACGCTCACCTGCCTTGATGGCCTTCCCTTTCCTTTTCCCCGTCAATCGGCTACACGGTCCCTGCTGACGTCGCATGCGACGGATATTCGCGCGCGAAAGCGTGCCCTGTCCCTTTCTAGC
>NZ_JAQGLJ010000101.1 GCF_028292945.1 Sphingomonas bacterium
GTCGGCGGCAATCGCGGCGCTCGGTACGCAGGGCTGCGCGAGGACGGAAGCCGGCGCGAGCGCGGCGAGGAGGATGAGGCGGCGCATCGGGTGGGCACTGGCATGCAGCGCCGCGCGGTGGCAAGGCATGGCCGCATGGAACCCGACCGCATCCTCTTTATCGACGGTGAAGCGTTGGTGATCGACAAACCCGCCGGCCTGCCGGTCGACCCGCCACGCGACGGCGGGCTGTCGCTCGACAACCACATGGAGGGCCTCCGCTTCGGCTTTCACCGCTGGCCGGTGCCGGTGCATCGGCTCGATCGCGACACCAGCGGCTGCCTGTTGCTGGCGCGCAATCCCAAGGCTGGCGCGAAGTTCCAGCGCGCCTTCGAGGCGGGCGCGGTGGAGAAGGTGTATATCGCGGTGCTCGACGGCGTGCCCGAGGGCGAGGGGGGTGAGATCGACCTGCCGCTCGTCAAGGTGTCGAGCGCCGAGGCCGGGTGGCGGATGATCGTGCGCAAGGACGGCAAGGCCTCGCGCACCGCCTGGCGCGTGCTGCGGGTGCTGGACGGGCAGGCGCTGGTTGAGTTCCGGCCCGCGACCGGTCGGACGCACCAGATCAGGGTGCATGCCGCGACCGGGCTGGGCGTCGCGGTGGTCGGCGACCCGGTTTACGGGACGGCCGGCAAGCAGGGCATGCTGCTCCACGCCGCGCGGCTGGTGCTGCCGCGTCCGGGCAAGACAGCGATCAAAGCGGACGCGCCGCTGCCGGCGCGGTTCGGGCGGTTTGCGGTGGTCGAGCCGGGCGAGGAGCCGGTGGCCGGTTGAGCCGAGCGGAACTTCCGTAACTTCCGCCCCTGTCGGCCCGGAAATCGCCTTTGCCGATGTGAAACAGGTCGGAAGTTCCGCATCGAGCGGAAGTTTCCGAGTACGCGGAAGTTTCATCAAGACCCGCGGGTACTCGGCGTCTGGGCGGCGAAGCAGTGCGGCAAGAGCGTCATCCGAGAGCATGTGCGCGCGCAGGTATGTTGTAGGACAGCAAATTCGTGCGGCGGAAGCTGGTGGCAAGCGGACGTTGCGGATAATCGGCGTTTGGCTACAAACCTGCGATGCTGTGGAACATCAGAGACAATCGAACGCGCCCTTACCGCTGGCGTGAGGTCAATGCCATCGTCGAAGCCGTGGAACACGACAACAGTTGCCCGGACGCTGATCAAGCTCCGGAAAGCGACCCAAAGCTGACGGTCGATTACAATGCGCTTGAAGCCGTCTCGGTCCAAGAAGCGGTTGCTTGGGCGAACAACCAGCCATGTCCCGTGACATTGTTTCTATACGATCTTGGCGGGGGATTCTCGGACAGCGAACACTTCGGGGGAATGGAGATACGGTTTCCCGAAAAGGATGGAGATGCCTGACCCTGAATGTCCGCAACTGGGCGTTAGCGGGCCTTAGCTGCTCAGGTAAGTTACCGTCGCAAACGTGATGGCCACCGCTCCGACCGTGAGTGCGAGAACAGCCACAATGCCAACTAGCCATGCTGCGAGCCGTCCAAAGCGGTCATCAACCCACTCGATAACAGCTTCGGCTAGCCCGCTTAGCAATCCGTCCATCATGCGAGACTACGGCTTACGGGAATGTCCGCAAGTGGGCGAAAGCGGACAACCGCTCTCGCAGCCCTTCCATGCTTCACCCCAACGGCCGATAGGCACCCCGCATGCCCGCCATCCCCGTCACCCGTTCGATCTCGATCGACAGCGAGGAGCTGGAGGAGACGTTCACGCGATCGGGCGGGGCGGGGGGGCAGCATGTCAACACCACCGACAGCGCGGTGCAGTTGCGGTTCGACGTGGCGAACTCGCCCAATCTGCCCGAGGCGGTGAAGGGGCGGCTGGCGGTGCTGGCGGGATCGCGGATGACCCGCGACGGGGTGCTCGTGCTGCGCAGCGAGGGGTCGCGGTCGCAGCTGCTCAACCGTCAGGAGGTGCGCGAACGGCTGGTCGCGCTGATCGCCGAGGCGGCGGTGGTGCCCAAGCGGCGGCGGCCGACCAAGCCGTCGCGGTCGGCTAAGGCGAAGCGGGTGGACGAGAAGAAGGGGCGGGCGACCGTCAAGGCGGGGCGGGGAAGGGTGCGGGAGGATTGATCCTCCCCGGAACGGGGAGGTGGCGCGCGGCGTAGCCGCGTGACGGAGGGGCGTCTCGGCGCACGCTGCCCTTGTGGCCCCGCCCCTCCACCACTCGCTTCGCGAGCGGTCCCCCTCCCCGTTCCGGGGAGGATCAACTATGGCGCTAGCATGCACCACTTCACCATCGCCGCCGGCTTGAAGGCCGAGCTGTACCGCGACCTCCTCGCCGCGCTCGATGCGCTCACCGCCGACGAGCCGGACGCGATCGCCAACATGGCGAACGCGGCGGCGCTGGTGTGGCAATATCTGCCCGATCTGAACTGGGCGGGCTTCTATCGGCTGGTGGAGGGCGAACTCGTGCTGGGGCCGTTCCAGGGCAAGCCGGCGTGCATCCGCATCCCGCTCGGCAAGGGTGTGTGCGGGACCGCCGCGGCGACGCGACGCACGCAGCTGGTGGCGGACGTCCACGCCTTTCCGGGGCATATCGCGTGCGACGTCGCCAGCCGGTCGGAGCTGGTGGTGCCGCTGATCGCCGGCGGGACGGTGCTGGGCGTACTCGATCTCGACAGCCCGTTGCCGGGCCGCTTCGATGCCGAGGATGCGGCCGGGTGCGAGGCGCTCGCCGCGCTGCTCGCGCGCCGGCTGACCTGACCCGGATCGGGACAGCCTGTTCTCCGGGGGCTCGCTGGCGACTCACCCGGCGCAATGGTAAGCAACCCGTTAAGGGCCGAGTGCGTTGCGCCACCGACAGGGAGAACAATCATGCGGATCGCGACACTGGGAGCGGCGCTTTCAGCCGGTGGGGCGCTGATGACGGCGGGCATGGCCGCAGCACAGCAGCCGATGGGCCATTCCGGTCCCGGCGCGGGCTATCGCCAGCCGAACCGCGTCGTCGTGCATGGGCCGCATCGCCCGATCCCCGCCCAGCCGATGCGGCAGTCGCGCTGGGGCAGCAAGGTTGGCGGCAAATGGTGGGGCGGGGCGAACGCGCCCGGTGGCTGGGCCGCCTATCGCCAGCCGTTTCGCGGCTATCGCCTGCCGACCTATTGGGTCGCGCCGCGCTTCTACGTCACCGACTGGAACCGCTATGGACTGGCCTCGCCGTCGAGCGGGTCCAACTGGGTGCGCTATTATGACGATGCGGTGCTGATCGATCGCAGCGGGTCGGTGGTGGATCATCGCGGCGGGCTGGAATGGGATCGTGAGGAATATCTCGCGGATGGGGGCAGCTATGGAAGCACCTATGACGCACCCGGGCCGCGCAGCGGCATCGGTGGTGCGATCGCTGGCGCGGCAGTCGGAGGTGTCGTCGGCAACGTAGTGGCGGGCCGCGGCAACCGGCTGGGCGGCACGCTGATCGGAGCCGGGGTCGGCGCGGCGGCGGGTCTGGCGCTCGATCGCGCGACGGACCCGGCGCGGCGGGGTGGTCGCGGCTATGATGGCGATTATCGCGAGCCGCCGATCGCGCCCGATCATGGGCGTACCGGTCACGGTCGTTACGAGCGCGAGGTGGTCATGGATCATCACGGCCCGGATCATGGCGGGCCGGATCGCATGGGAGGCGGTAGCTGGCGGTCGCACGACGGGCGCACCACGGTGGTGACGACCGGCGGCGGACATGGCGGCGGGTACTCGCACGGTTATGGCTCGACGGGCGGCCCGGTGATCTACACGACGCCAGGCTCGGTCACCACGATCACGATCGCGAGTGCGCCGGTGGTCACCACCACGACGACGACCGAATATTACGAGGACGCCGTGACCTATTCGCGGCCGGCCGCGCGCCACTATGTCGCCAAGCGCAAGGTATACCCCAGCAAGCGCGTCTGGCGCGCGAAAGCCAAGCCGCGCTGCGTCTGTCGCTGAGTTAACGGCGCCACCCGGCAAGGGTGGTGCCGTGGCGACGCCGCCCCGTTTTCCCTTTCGGGGCGGCGTCGTAATACTTGTCACCCTGAACTCGTTTCAGGGTCCATGCGCGCCGGATGCGACGAGCCGGTCGCTGGCCGTCCGCGTCGATGCTGAAACAAGTTCAGCATGACTGGGTCAGGGCCGGGGCGCCCGCTCCCTGCCGGCAAAGGTGACCAGGCTCTCGCTGCCGTCGGCCGCCAGCGACGACACGCCGATGAAGTTGTCATCCACCGGCACCTCGGCCAGCAGCGCGGTCGTGCCGGTCACGTCGCGCGACGCCGTCCAGCCGCCTGCGTCGCTGCGGCGCCAACGAATGCGATAGCCGGCGGCGTGGGCGACCGGAGACCAGCGCACGGTCGTGTCGCGTGATAGATCGCCCTTCAACGATGCCGACACCGGCGCGGCAGGCGCGCTGGCGAGGCGCTGGATCGCGGCCATGTTGATCGCGGTCACCTTGGCCAGATAGCCGAAGTCCATGACCTCGACCGTGTCGCCATAGGCGCGGCCGTTCTCCGTACGAAGGTCCTGGTGTTGCGCGTCCCAATTCTCCGCCGCGACCGAAAAGCGAATGGCGGGGAAGCCTGCGCGCAGGAACGGCTCGTGATCGCCGCCGCGACCGAACCGGTCCGGGCGGCGGTCGACGAACACGTCGAGGCCACCAGGCAGCGTCCCCGCGATGCCGTCCACCGCCTTGGCGAGCGCGCGCGACGGGCCGTCGTCCTCGCCGCCGTCGCCGCGCCGGGCGATCTGGTCGGGCAGCGCTTCGGACGCGCGAATGCCCTCGGAGAAGACGCGGACATGGCCGGCGACCCGCTTGCCGCCCTGGGCCACCGTGTTGCCGACGATGTCGTTGTTGAGCATCGCCGATACGGTCCAGCCGCGCTGCCTGGCGGTGTCCGCAAGCAGTTCGCCGCCCCACAATCCCTGTTCCTCGCCCGAGAACACCGCATAGACGATCGTCGCGTCGTAGCGACGCTTCGACAGGTGGCGCGCGGCCTCCAGCACCAGCGCGACGCCGCTGGCATTGTCGTTGGCGCCCGGCGCGTCGGCGCTGGCGTTCATCACATCGGAGATGCGGCTGTCGATGTGCGCGCCGACGATGACCACTCTCTTCGGATCACGGCCGAGCTGTATGCCGAGCACGTTCTCGACGTTGACGCCCGCCGGCGCGCGCGCGCCGGTGAAGCGCCGCGCGATGCGCTCGCCCGTGACGCAGCCGCCGCACTCGCGCCCGATCCGCGTGAACTGCGCCGCCGCCCAGTCGCGGGCCGCGCCGATGCCGCGTCTGGGATCGGTGGTGGTCGACAGCGTGT
>NZ_JAQGLJ010000121.1 GCF_028292945.1 Sphingomonas bacterium
TCTTCGCCGCGCAGATCGCGCTGCCCACCGACCGCGTGGCGACGATGATGGATCGCGGTGCGCCGATGCCGCCCCCGCAGCAGCGCCAGCGCTATGATCGCATCCTTTTCGGCATGGCCCCCGGCGGCAACGTGTCCGTGTGGCTGAGCGCCGGGCCGGTGGTGACCGAGCTAGCGACCTTCCGTGCCGCGCCGAGCGATGTCCCGTTCACCGAGATCGTCAAGAACCCGGCGACCACGCGTCAGGCGCACATACAGCGGGTGCTGGAGGACCGGCTCGGCGCCGACGCCCTCGATGCGTTGCGCGCGCGTCCGGAACGACTGCTGGCGTGGAACGACTATCCGCGCCGCCTCGCCTGGACCGCGCAGCTGGTCGGCGCCACTCCGCAAGGTGCCATCTTGTGGTACAAGGGCGTCAACGGCGAGAAGGACTGGTTCGACCTCGCCGACCCGACCCGGGGCGGCGAGCCGCTGCCGGCGCTGCTGCCGATGCCCGCGTCGCTGACGCTTGCGTGGCGCAGCCCCGCCGGCGGCCTCAGCGCGGACATCACGCTCGACCCCGACGAGAGCGTCGCCGCGTTCCGCAAGCTGTCGGGGTCGGACCGACCCGGCCCGATGACGCTGATGCTGGAGCCTTCGGGTACCGGCGACACGGTGGACGTCTTCCTGCGCCGGGGCGACCTGGTCTATCGATTCAAGAACACGAAGGTCCAGGTGTTCGGGGGCAGCTAAGCCGCCACCTTCTTCCGCTCCGCCATCTCCGCGTTCAACATCTCCGCCAGCAGGAACGCCAGCTCCAGCGACTGCGAAGCATTCAGCCGCGGGTCGCAATGTGTGTGGTAGCGATCCGCGAGCGACTGCTCCGTCACATCCACCGCGCCGCCGGTGCATTCGGTAACGTTCTGCCCGGTCATCTCGGCATGGATACCGCCGGCGTGGGTGCCCTCTGCGCGATGCACGGCGAAGAAGCCGCGTACCTCGGCGAGGATGCGCTCGAAGGGTCTGGTCTTGTACCCGGTCACCGACTGCATCGTGTTGCCGTGCATCGGATCGCACGACCACACCACCGGGTGCCCTTCGCGCGTTACCGCCCGCACCAGCTTGGGCAGGTGCGCCTCGATCTTGTCGTGACCATAGCGCGTGATCAGCGTCACCCGACCCGGAACGCGCGCTGGGTTGAGCGTGTCCAGCAAGCCCAGCAGCATCTCCGGATCGAGGCTCGGCCCGCATTTGATGCCGATCGGATTGCCGATGCCGCGCAGGAACTCGACATGCGCGGAACCGGGGAAGCGCGTTCGGTCGCCGATCCACAGGAAATGCGCCGACGTGTCGTACCAGTCGCCGGTCAGCGAATCCTGCCGGGTCATGGCCTGCTCGAATGGGAGCAGCAATGCCTCGTGGCTGGTGTAGAACGCCGTCTGCGCCAGCTGCGGCACCGTTTCCGGATCGATCCCGCAGGCGCGCATGAACTCCAGCGCGTCGCCGATGCGATCGGCGGTCTCGCGGTACTTCTTCGACCAGGGTGAGGAGCCGAGGAAGTCGTGCGTCCAGCGATGGACCTGGTGCAAATTGGCGTATCCGCCCTGCGCGAACGCCCGCAGCAGGTTAAGCGTCGCCGCCGACTGGCTGTACGCGCGGATCATCCGCTGCGGGTCGGGATCGCGCTGTTCGCGGGTGAAGCCGATGTCATTGACGTTGTCGCCGCGATAGGAGGGCAACTCGACGCCGTCGACGGTCTCCGTGGCGGCGGAGCGCGGCTTGGCGAACTGCCCGGCCATGCGCCCGACCTTCACCACCGGCAGCTTGGACGCATAGGTGAGGACCACCGCCATCTGCAGGATGACGCGGAACGTATCGCGGATGTTGTTGGGGTGGAACTCGGCGAAGCTCTCCGCGCAATCACCGCCTTGCAGCAAAAATGCGCGGCCGGCCGCCACCTCCGCCAGCGTGGCGGTGAGATTGCGCGCTTCGCCCGCGAAGACGAGCGGCGGGAATGACGTCAGCGTCGCCGTCGCTGCATTCAGCGCGGCGACGTCCAGGTAATCGGGCTGCTGTAGCGCCTTGTGGTCGGTCCAGCTGTCGGGGGCCCAGGCGGGCATGGGTCAGGCCTTCGGTGGTGAACGTTCGCCGCGCGCCATGCGCGCAAAGCGCGGGCGACGCAATCAGTGGCCGTCGACCGCCGCCAGGATGGCGCGGCCGTAAGCGGTCTTGCTCAGCGCCTCGCCCTGCCGGCGCGCGTGGTCGGCGTCGATCCAGCCCTGCTGGAAGGCGATCTCCTCCAAACACGCGATCTGGATGCCCTGGCGGTGCTGGATGGTGCGCACGAACTCGCTCGCTTCCAGCAGGCTGTCGTGCGTGCCGGTGTCCAGCCAGGCATAGCCCCGACCCATCTGCTCGACGTACAGGTCGCCCGCTTCCATGTAGCAGCGGTTGAGATCGGTGATCTCATATTCGCCACGCGCGGAGGGCTGCAGCGCGGCGGCATAGTCGACGACCCGGTTGTCATAGAAATACAGCCCGGTGACGGCATGATTGCTCTTGGGTACGGCGGGCTTCTCCTCCAGGCTGAGCGCGCGGCCACCGGCGCCGAGTTCGACCACGCCGTAGCGTTCGGGATCGTCGACGCGATAGGAGAACACGGTCGCTCCGCTCTGCCGTGCGACCGCACTCGCGAGCAGGTCAGTCAGATGCGCGCCGAAGAAGATGTTGTCGCCCAGCACCAGCGCCACCGGATCCTCACCGACGAACTCGCGCCCGACGGTGAAGGCCTGCGCGAGCCCTTCGGGGCGCGGCTGTTCGGCGTAGCTCATGGTGAGGCCCCAGTCCGATCCGTCCCGGAACATACGGCGGTAATTATCGAGGAACTCGGGACTGGAGATGATCAGCACCTCGCGGATGCCCGCGAGCATCAGCACCGACAGCGGGTAGTAGATCATCGGCTTGTCATAGATCGGCAGCAGCTGCTTGTTGATCGCCAGCGTCGCTGGATGAAGCCGGCTGCCCGAGCCCCCGGCGAGAATGATGCCCTTCATTGTACTTGTCCGATCAAGTCGTCGAGAATGGGGCCGAGTGCCTCGCCCCAAGGCGTGGGCACGATGCCCCAGTCGCGGGTCAGGCTGGCGGTGCTCAGCAGGGAGTTCGCCGGCCGTCGCGCCGGGGTCGGGAAGTCGGCGGTGGTGATCGCCTCCAGCGCGGGGGAGGGTGCGCCTCGCGCTGCCGCCTGCCGGAAGATCTCGGTCGCGAAGCCGTGCCATGTCGTCGCACCCGCATTGCTGAAATGCCAGGTGCCGGTCGGCGCATCGAGGTCGTTGACCTGCCGCATCGCGATCGTCGCCAGCGCCGCCGCCAGTTCGGTGGCGCTGGTGGGGCTGCCATGCTGGTCGGCGACGATGCGCAGGCTGGGCCGTTCGCGGCCCAGGCGAAGCATCGTCTTGACGAAGTTGGCGCCCGTCGCGCTCACCACCCATGCGGTGCGCACGATCGCATGGCGCGGACAGCCGCTGCGGACCGCCAGCTCGCCACCCAGCTTGGACGCACCATAGACGCTGGTGGGGCAAGTGTGATCCTCGACCTGCCAGTCACCGTCGCGGTCTCCTGCGAACACATAGTCGGTGGAGACATGGACGAGGGGAATGACCGCCGCCTTGCACGCGGCCGCCAGCGCCGCCGGACCGAGCGCGTTGACCTGCCACGCGACGACCGGCTCGGTTTCGGCCCTGTCGACGGCGGTGTAGGCACCCGCGTTGATCACCGCGGCCCAGGGCCGATCCGCCACCATCGCTGCGATCGACGCGGGGTCTGCCAGGTCGAGGTCGGCACGCGGCGGCGCCACCGCCTGCCAGCCGTCTGGCCAGGTGTGGTGCATCAGCGCCGTCCCGACCTGGCCTGAGCCGCCGGTGACCAGGATCTGCTTCACACCGCCAGTCCGCGCCGCGCGTCCGCCTGACGCTCGGCGACGATCGGTCGCCACCAATTCTCGTTGGCGAGATACCATTCGACCGTCTTCGCGATCCCGCTCGCGAAGGTCTCACGGGCGCTCCAGCCCAGCTCCGCGCGGATGCGGCTGGCGTCGATCGCGTAGCGCATGTCGTGGCCAGGCCGGTCGGCGACATAGCCGATCTGCGTCGAGTAGGACTGCCCGTCCGCGCGCGGCCGCAGCCGATCGAGATGCGCGGATACCGCCTGCACCACCTCCAGATTCTGCATCTCGTTGTTGCCGCCGACATTATAGGTCCGGCCCGGCACCCCGCGCTCGAACACCGCCTGCAGCGCGCGGACATGGTCCTCGACATACAGCCAGTCGCGCACCTGATCGCCCTTGCCGTAGACGGGCAGCGTCTCGCCCGCGAGCGCCTTGACGATCATCAACGGCACCAGCTTCTCGGGGAAGTGGTACGGCCCATAATTGTTCGAACAGTTGGTGATCAGCACCGGCAGGCCATAGGTATGCCCCCAGGCGCTCACGAGGTGATCGGAGCCGGCCTTCGACGCGGAATAGGGCGAGCGCGGATCATATGGCGTCTCCTCGGTGAACAGCCCGGTCTCGCCCAGCGAGCCGTAAACCTCGTCGGTCGAGATATGGTGGAAGCGGAACGCCTGTCGCGCGGACTCGTCGAGCGTCAGCCAATAGCTGCGCGCCTCGCTCAGCATCGTGAACGTGCCGACGACATTGGTCTGGATGAACGCTCCCGGCCCATCGATCGAGCGATCGACATGGCTCTCCGCCGCCAGATGGGTGATCACGTCGGGCCGGAAGGAGGCGATTGCCGCGCGCACCGCCTCGGCGTCGCAGACATCGCCCTGCACGAAGCGATACCGGTCGCTCTGCGCCACCGTGGCAACGGTCGAAAGCGTGCCCGCATAGGTCAGCTTGTCGAAGTTGAGCACCTCGTGCCCCGATTCTTCAATGAGGTGCCGGATCAGGGCCGAGCCGATAAATCCGGCGCCGCCGGTAACCAGGATACGCATGCGAGAACCTCAGGCGAGCGGCGCGAGTGGGCGACCGTCATAGGGGAACGGGGACACGAAGTCGGCCAGCAACGGCAACGCCACGTCCTTGGGCGACAATTCAGGCTGCGCGCCAGGCGGCAACGGCCAGTCGACAGCGATCTGGGGGTCGTTCCAGCGAATGCCGCCGTCACAGTCCGGTGCATAGGTGTCGGACACCTTGTAGATGACCTCGCAATCGTCCTCCAGCGTCAGGAACCCGTGCGCAAAGCCGACGGGGACGAACAGTTGCCTCCCGTTATCCGCCGACAGTTCGGCGCCTACCCACTGCCCGTAGGTCGGCGCGTCTTGCCGGACGTCCACCGCGACATCGAAGATGCGGCCACGGACGCAACGGACCAGCTTTGCCTGCGCACGCGGCGGCGTCTGAAAGTGTAGACCGCGTAAGGTAAATTTCGGTCGTGACAGCGAATGGTTGTCCTGAACGAACCGCTCGTCGATCCCCAGACCGGCAAATGCCGGCTCGCTATAGACTTCGGTGAACCAGCCGCGTGCGTCGCCGTGGCGCTTGGGCTCGATTAGCTGGACCGGGTTCTCGTTCATGCTGGCGGCCGTTAGCGCGCGGGCGGACGAGCGGCAACCGCATGGATTTCAATAGCCTGCCCGGAGGTCCGCCTTGTTCTTCATCGGCAGGCCGGCGCGGAAAGCCGCCAGATTTTCCAGGAACAGCGCGGCAGCACGCTGAAACATCTTGGTCTGGCTGCGGCCGGACAGGTGCATGGTTATCATGCAGTTGGGTGCCGCCCAGAGCGGATGTTCCGGCGGCAGGGGCTCGGGACTGGTCGGATCCAGGAACGCGCCGCCGATCCGCCCCTCTTGAAGCGCGGCGAGCAGCGCGTCGTCGTCTATCATGTCGCCACGCGCGATGTTGATGACCCAGGCCGTCGGCTTCATCGCCGCCAGTTCCGCCGTGCCGATCATCGCTTTCGTCTCATCCGTGGAGGGCGCGGCAAGCACGATCCAGTCGAACTCGCCCAGCTTGGCCCGCCACTTGTCTGGCGTGATCGTTCCGTCCCGGCCCGAGCGGGTGACGCCGACGACATCGACCCCGAAGGCGCGCAGGCGCTCGCCGATCAACTGCCCGATGCTGCCATAGCCGACCACCAGTGCACGGGTGTCGAACAGCTCCACCTTGCCCGGTGAATCGCGGAGCCAGTCGTGGCGGTCCTGCGCGCGCACCACCTCGTCGAATCGCTTGGCGGCGGCGAGCACCCCCAGGACGGCATATTCCGCGACCGCATAAGCGTTGACCCCGGCCCCGTTCGTCACCGTCACTTCGCGATCGCGCAACAGGTCGAGCGGGAATGCATCCAGGCCGGCATAGATGGTGGATATCCATTTCAGCGAAGGGCCGGAGGCTGCGATCACCTCGGCGACCAGGCTGCTGGGCGTCATGTCCACCCAGGCGATGTCCGCGTCGGCGATGCCTGCCGTCGCCTCGGCCCGGCTGGTGAACCACACGACGTCCAGATCGGACGGTAGTCCCGGTTCCAGCAGCGGTCGGGCGAGGGCGGGGAGAACGGCTTTCATCATCGACGATGGTAGTGCGGTGTGGCCGGCGGCGCTAGGACCGTCCGATGAAAGTTGGGTGGCTGTTCGCGCTCCTGCTCGTGGCCACGCCCGCGGGCGCGGCGGACGCGCGGTATTGGGCGGCGCTCAGGGCGGTCGACGCGCGCATGGCGACGATCGCGTTCCGGCTCGCGACCGGAAATGCTGGCTTGTGTCGCGACGTGCAGCCCTTTCCCGGTTTCCAGCTCCACGCGCTCGATCAATATGATGTAGCTCTGCGCACCGATGTCCGGGCGGCGTTCGGCTTTGCCCGGCCGGTGCAGGTGCAGACGGTCGTGCCGGGCAGCCCCGCAGTCGTCGCCGGGATCGCCGCCGACGACGCCCTGATCGCGATCGGTGGCGAGCGCATCTCCGATGTTCCGATCGCGAAAGTCACCAGCGCGACGCGCGACGCGGCCGAAGCGTTGCTCGCAAAACAGCCCGCTCACCTGCCGCTGCCCCTCACAATCGAGCGAGCCGGCGTGCGTCGCGACGTTTTGGTCCGGCCGAGCGCCGGGTGCAGGTCTGCATTCGAGGTACTGCTCGACGCGCCACTCAAGGCGGCGTCGGACGGCAGTACGGTTCAGGTAGGCATCGGCTTTTTCGAGCAGCTCGACGACTCAGCCGTGGCGGCGGTGGTCGCGCATGAGCTGAGCCATACGATCCTGCGCCATCGCATCCGCCTCAAGGCAGCGCGCGCGCGCTGGGGCCTGTTCGCGCAGTTCGGGCGCAACGCCCAGCTGTTCCGCCGAACGGAGGCGGAAGCCGACCGGCTCAGCGTCCACCTGCTGCGCAACGCCGGCTATGATCCGCAGGCGGCGGTTCGCTTCTGGCGGGGAAAGGGCAAGACGATAGGCGGCGGCATATTCGGTAGCCCTACGCATCCATCCGCCGATGCGCGGGCGACGGCGATCGAAGCCGAGATCGCCGCCATGCTGTCGCCTGGCACGTCGCCGTCGGTGCTCGCCGCCCGCGACAAGCCGCTGTTCTAGCCCTCGCCCGAGCCCGTCACGCCGGCCGCCAGTCCCAGCCGAGCGGGTCGCCGTCCATCACCTCCACGCCTGCGGTGCCCAGTTCCTGACGAATGGCGTCGGAGCGCGCGAAGTCCTTCGCCGCTCTCGCGGCCGCCCGTTCCGTCAGCCGAGCGGCGATCGCTGCCTGATCCAGCGTCGCGGTTGCTGGCCTGACGCGCAGATCCTCGCGCCGCAGCGTAGCGAGGTCCAGCCCAAGCACCGCGTCGAACGCTGCCAGGGTCGCCAGCCTGTCCCCGGCCGTCACCCGTTTGTCGGCGAGCAGCTCATCCAGCACCGCCAGCGCGCGCGGGGTGTTGAGATCGTCCGAGACCGCCGCGTCCAATCGCTCTTCGTAGTCAGCTGCAACTCGGACCTCGGCATCGGCGGCTGCCCTCAGGCCCGCGACGGAATGGGCCAGCCGCTTCAGGCGCACCGCCGCCGCTGCCAACCCTTCCCAGCCGAACTCCATCTCCGATCGATAATGCGCCTGGAGGCACATCAGGCGAAAGGCGAGGGGGTGGTAACCACGGTCGATCACCGCCTGCAGCGTCAGGAACTCACCGGATGATTTCGCCATCTTTCCCGTGCGATCGACCAGGAAATTGTTGTGCAGCCACATCGTCGCGCCGGTGTCGGGCGACCCGCAGAACGCCTGGTTCTGCGCGATCTCGTTGGGGTGGTGGATCTCGCGGTGATCGATGCCGCCGGTGTGGATGTCGAACGGCGCGCCCAGATAGCGGCGACTCATCACCGAACATTCCAGATGCCAGCCGGGCGCGCCGCGACCCCAGGGTGAGTCCCATTCCATCTGCCGGTTCTCGCCGGGCCGCGAGGTCCGCCAGATCGCAAAATCCTGTGGATGGCGCTTGCCCGCCACCGGATCGATCCGGCCTTCGCCCTGGTCATCGTGCGCGCGCGCCAGGCGGCCGTAATCGGGCACGGTGGACACGTCGAAATACAGGCCACCGTCGAGCCGGTAGCAATGCCGCGCCTCGATCGCCGAGCCGAACGCGATCATCTGCGCGACATGATCGGTCGCGAGGGGGAAGTGGCTGGGCGCGACGATGTTCAGTTCGTCGAGATTGCGTTTGAATGCTTGCGTATAATGCGCTGCGATCGACCAGATGTCCTGCCCGGTGGACCGGGCGCGCGCCTCCATCTTGTCCTCGCCCGCATCGGCGTCGGACTGCAGATGCCCGACATCGGTGATGTTGATGACGTGGGTGAGGGAACCCCAGCCACTGTCCCGGCTCTTCCATCGCAGCACGCGGGTGAGCGTATCTGTGAACACATAGGCGCGCAGATTGCCGAGATGCGCATAGTGATAGACGGTCGGCCCGCACGAATAGACGCGGATGTTCGCAGGGTCGATCGGTCGGAACGTCTCCGCTGTGCGGGTCAGGCTGTTGTAGAGGGTCAGGGTGGGCATCGTCCGGGGCTCTACCCGCGACCCACCGGGCCTGTCACGCGCGCTTCGCGCGGCCACCGCAGCGTAAGCCCCGGCCGACACAGGGGGGACGGTCGACCGGGGCGACACGACAACGGGGGGATGTTGCCGCGTCTTGGCAAGGCGACGCGACCCTTTCGGACCGGTCGCTTATTCCCGCCGACCCCGCCCTTAGTCGGCTCTCGCACGGCGTCTACCACGAATTGTAAAAATTACCGGCTGTTTTACCGTGTGATACGCGATCGAGCCGCTCCCGCAGGCGCCCGGGCGTCTGTCCGGTCAGACCTCGAGACCGTTGTTGCCGATTGCCCCGGCTGCGTCAGTCTTGTTTTGTGCAAGATGGACTGCTAGGCGGCCACCGTTCTGACGGCGCGGACGTGATCCTGCGCCGCTCTTGGCCGTTTCGGAGAAGTGTCGGGTTTATGCAGATCATCGTTCGCGACAACAACGTCGACCAAGCCCTGCGCGCGCTCAAGAAGAAGCTGCAGCGCGAGGGCGTGTATCGCGAGATGAAGCTGCGCCGGCACTATGAGAAGCCGTCGGAAAAGCGCGCGCGCGAGCGTGCCGCCGCCGTCCGTCGCGCCCGCAAGCTGGAGCGCAAGCGCGCCGAGCGTGACGGGGCACGGTAAGACGGCGTTACGCCTGAACTTCCGTTGAACTTCCAACGCCCGACTGCTGTCGTCGATCGGGTTTTAAGCGGGGTAAGCATGACCACCGTCACCGCCGTTCCGCTCCAACCCGTCAAGCGCGGTTATCTGATCTGGCTCTGGCTGGGCATCGCGCTCGCCTGCGTGTCCGCATACGCGCTGGCGCGTCAGGGCGATCCCGCGCTGGTGCGCGAGGCTCGCGGCAAGGCGGTTGTGACCACGCCGTCGGGGCTGCAATACAAGGTGCTCAAGGCCGCCCCCGTCGGTGCCGCGAAGCCAACCGTCACCGACGTGACGCTGGTGCAATATGAGGGGCGTCTGCTCGACGGCAGCACCTTCGACAAGTCGCAGCAGCCAACCCCGTTCCCCGTCGCGCCGGGTGCGACCGTGTCCGGCTTTTCCGAGGGCCTTCGTTTGATGCCGAAGGGGTCGAAATACCGCTTCTGGATGTCGCCGGCACTCGCATACGGGGCGGAGGAAAAGCGCGACCCGACCGGAAAGCTCGTGATCCCCGCGAACTCGACGCTGGTGTTCGATGTCGAACTGATCGACTTCATCCCCGAAACGGTGCTGCGGCAGATGCAGCAGCAGCAGCAGGGCGCTGGTGGTCCACCTGTGGGTGCGATACCGCCCCGGTGACGCGCGGCGTTGGACTTTATTGCAGCAGTTGAGTATCTTGCAGCTGCGTTGAACCTCGACGTCGCAGACTTCCGTCGGCTGATCACGGTCAACAAGGTATGAGTATCGTGTTGATGGCGAAGGAGCCGGTCGGCCGGCGTGCAAGTCGCAGGCCCGCGGCGCAATTTCTTGTTCAGCTCCTGGGCGTCTCGCTGGCATCGTTCTTCGTGCCGCTGCTCAGCCCCTTGCTGCTGTCGGGGACGCTCGGGACCGATCTGCCTCAGACCTGGAACAGCCAGTTCGCGTCCTTCCTGGCCGCGATGGCTGCGCTGTTCGGTTTTCGCCGGGTAACGATGTATCCCGGTACCCGCGCCTTTGCCTATGTGCTGCCCATCTTCTCGACGACCTTCGGCCTGGCGACCGCATTTCTGCTCGCCTCGCGAAGTCCGTACAGCGGGACGATGCTGCTGGCGGGCTACTTCGCCTCGCTCGCGATCACCTTCCTGGTCGCCTTCGTTTCCCAGCGGACCGCTTCGCCGTCGCGCATGTATTATGTGCCAGCGGGGAATACCGATATCGTCGCCGATACGCCGCAGGTGGAATGGGTACGGCTAAACGCGCCGGTTCTACCTGACGACGAGGACGCGCCCGTAGTCGCCGACCTGCGCCACGATCATGACCCCGATTGGGAACGGATGCTGGCGCAGGCCGCTATCTCGGGCCGCGCGGTGTATCACACGAAACAGCTGCGCGAGTCGCTGACGGGCAAGGTGGAGCTCGAGCATCTATCCGAAAACAGCTTCGGCTCGCTGCTTCCCAATCTCGCCTATCGCGGCGTCAAGCGCACGGTCGACCTTCTCGCCTGCGCCGTCGCGTTGCCGCTTCTGATCATCCCGATGCTCCTGGTCGCGGTGCTGATCCGGCTCGATTCTCCGGGTCCAGCGATCTTCCGCCAGAGACGTATGGGCTATCAGGGTCACCCGTTCGGCGTCATCAAGTTCCGGACCATGGAGCATCGGCGCGAGAGCGATGGCGCGCACGATGCGATCACCAGGGCCGACGATGTGCGGGTCACGCGCGTCGGTCGTTTCCTCCGCCGCACGCGGATCGACGAGCTGCCCCAGATCGTCAACATTCTGCGCGGCGAGATGAGCTGGGTCGGGCCCCGGCCGGAGGCGCTGCCGCTGTCCGAATGGTATGAGCGCGAGCTGCCCTTCTACGGTTATCGGCACATCGTGCGGCCAGGCATCACGGGGTGGGCACAGGTGAACCAGGGCCATGTCGCGGAGCTGGGCGACGTCCACATCAAGCTCCATTACGACTTCTACTACATCAAGCATTTCTCGGCGTGGATCGATATCCTCATCGCGCTCAGAACCGTCGCGATCGTGCTGACGGGCTACGGCGCCAAATAGGGCGCTACGGTGTCAGCACCACGCGCAGGATGAGCAACAACAGCCCACCCGCCGACGCCGCGATCAGCGGGCGCTGCCAGCTTGACCCAGGGCCTTTCACATCGGGTCGGCGCGGATGTTCCAAGCGGCTGATCCGCCGTCGCGCACGTCGCATGTCCGCCCGATGCGCTTGTGCGTGCTCGAGCAACGCCTGGTCATGGTCGGCCCGTCGTCCGTCGTCGCGCAGCGTATGATAGGCGTGCTGGAGCTGCTGTAGCCGCAGCGGTGACGCACCCGGCCGGATACGATCCGGATGATGCTGTTTGATGAGCCTGACATAGGACGATCGGATCTGCTCGGCAGTGACAGGCGGCGACAGGCCGAGAACGTGGTAGCAATTGCGCGGCTCCCTCATTGCAAGGACCCGGCACGGGCTGACGCATAGGCCTGCAAGGCCGCGATCCGATCACGCGTGCTGTCGTGATTGGCGAGGAACGTCGGCCCGGTGAAGCCGCGATCCAGCGCATGCAACACCCGCTCGGCACCCGCGATGGTGTAGCCGCTGTCGAGGACAAGTTCCGCAGCGAGCCGATCCGCCTCGCGCTCGGTTCGTCGTGTCAGCGCAGGCCTGGCCAACAGCCCTGCTAGCCCATCCTTGTCGCGCTTCATCGCCCGCATTTCGGCGGCATGCCCAAGAATGTTGTGCGCCATCTCATGCGCGATG
Organism: Sphingomonas bacterium; assembly: GCF_028292945.1. GTDB lineage: Bacteria > Pseudomonadota > Alphaproteobacteria > Sphingomonadales > Sphingomonadaceae > Sphingomonas. Next base: position 12,398 of record NZ_JAQGLJ010000121.1, read on the forward strand.
ACGAAGGCGAGTTCGTCATCCGTTTTCGTGAGCGTCAACAGTCGCGTGGTCAGCAGCACGTGGGTGCCGTCGGCGAAGGCGTTAAGCTGGCTGGATCGCGCGAGGTGGACGCGGGAGGGGCAGGCCGGCACGGGCATGACGTGAACGGCCGTTTCGATCCCGCCACGCAGGACGGTAAGTGTGAGCGCGCCATCGGCAGCTGCGGTATCGACCAGGTCGCTCACCTCGTCGGCGCGCGCGCGTGCGCGCCGTTGGTCATGTCGCTCGCCGATGAACGGCTCGGGCGCGATCGCAACACCGTCGATCCTCAACAGCACGTCGCCAGCCCGCAGTCCCGCACCGGCGGCCGCACCGGTCGCTACGACGGCAAGCACGCCCGGGCCACGGTCGATCCCGAATTGCGTAACCGCCGTCGGCCGGTCGTCGAGCTTGTACTGACTAAGATGGTGGAGAACCAAGCCCGCATTTGGGGTCGTGATCGGGCACCGCGCGACACCACGCACGGCGAGTCTGAAAGCAACTTCCGCCACGCGCTGATCTTCGGCGCGAATGACGTTGCCCGAAGAGGGGACGGACGCTGCTGAAAGAGTGAACAGAAGCGACAGCGTGCAGGCAATACGCCGCATTCGAGCTCCCATAGAAAAGGGCCGGACGACATAGTCGTCCAGCCCCGATTCTATTCGTGTGACGAGCAACCGTTACGGGCTGTTCGGCTCGTCATCCTCGTTGACCGCAATGATGATGCCGAGGATCACGACGATCGCTGCGATCAGCGCGACGAAAATGCCACCACCACGCAGAGCATTCTCACCGTCAACGGTTTCCTCGGCAGGCGTCACAACCGACGTCGTCGAACGGGCAGCAGCCGATGCTGGAGCCGCCGCCGCCGCCGTGGGCGCCGCCACGAGCGCAAGCGCCGTTACGGCTGAAAGAGCACCTCGAAAATTCACAACAGCTTCTCCCTTTAAAGCACTGGGCACCAGGCCAATCGCCCAATCCCATAAACGCGACATCTCCGGCTGTCCACCGAAAATGACGTAGCGAAGCGACCGGGCCTCTCTTCCTAGCTGCCGCCGAATGAACCCGACGACCACTGCTAAGTTCCACGAGTCTATGTGAAATACGTTAAAATCGCGCGACGTGTGGGATTAATGTCAGCCGCCATGGTACTGTCGATACCAGTTCACGAATTGCGGCACACCCTGAGCAATACTGGTGCGTGGCTCGAAGCCCAGATCGGTGGCGATCGCGCTGATATCGGCGAACGTGTCGCGGACGTCCCCAGGCTGCATGGGGAGAAGCCGTCGCTCCGCCCGCCGACCACAAGCCTCCTCGATCAATCCGATCATTGCCGACAGATCTTCCGAACGGTTGTTGCCGATGTTGTAGACCCGGTGCGGACTGGTGCTCCCACCAGCCTTCATGGCGCCATCGTCGCTCGGCGGATTGTCGAGACACGCGACGACTCCCGTGACGATGTCGTCGATGTAGGTGAAGTCGCGGCGCATGTTGCCTTCGCCGAAGACATCGATTGGCTCACCCGCGAGGATCGCCTTGGTAAACAGCCACATCGCCATATCCGGTCGACCCCAGGGGCCGTACACGGTGAAGAACCGCAGTCCGGTCTGCGGCAGGCGATAGAGGTGAGCATAGGTTTCGCTCATCAGCTCGTCCGCCTTCTTGGTGGCGGCATAGAGCGACAACGGTCGATCGACGCGATCCTCGACCCGGAAGGGCAGGGTGGCGTTGCCTCCATAGACGGAGGAGGACGACGCATAGACCATGTGCTCGGCGCCACGGTGCCGCGCCACTTCGAGCAGGTTGAGGTGGCCGGCGAGGTTGGACTGAAGATACGCGCGCGGGTTGTCGATGGAATAGCGTACGCCGGCCTGGGCCCCGAGATGAACGATGCGGTCGAACTCGGCGCCGGCCAAGGCAGCGTCGAGCGCGTCGTGATCGGAAAAGTCGACCTGTGCGAATCGGAACCGACCGCCGCCATCGCCCTTCGCCGCCGAGTCGACGCGCGCCAGCCGGTCGCGCTTGAGCTGCGGGTCGTAATAATCGTTGATGCTGTCGATGCCGACGACATGGTCGCCCCGCTCCAGCAGCCGCAGGGCCACGCTGGAGCCGATGAACCCGGCGACGCCGGTGACGAGTACCTTCACGAAGCTTCCTTCCACTGAGTAGCGACCGGCGTCTGTTCCGCGACCCAGGCCTGGAACATCAGCACTGCCCATAGTGCCGCGGTGCCATCGCGCCGCCCGGTCAGGTGGTCGCGCCAGCGCGCGTTCACCGCCGCCGGATCGAAATACCCTTGGGCGCTCAGCCGTGCCGGGGCCAGCAGATCCTCGGCCCAAGGCCGAAGCGGCCCGCGCAGCCACTGCCCGATCGGAATAGCAAAGCCGGCCTTCGGCCGTTCGAACAGCGCGCGCGGCGCGTGCCGGTACAGGAGTTCGCGCAACACATGTTTGCCGCGACCGTCCTTGATCTTCATCGACATGGGAATGCGCGCGGCCACCGCAGCAACATGATGATCAAGGAACGGCACCCGCGTTTCGAGGCTTACCGCCATCGCCGCCCGGTCCACCTTCACGAGGATATCATCGGGAAGATAGGTGGTTGCGTCGCAATACATGATCCGCAGCGCGTTCGGTGCTCCGGGAAAGGGATCGAGATCGAGGGGAGTCGAGCCGCCTTTGCCAGGGTGGGTCCCGAGCACCGGCGAGCGCTGAAAGCTCCACTCGTCGAGGAAGCTGGAATAGATGTCGTCGAATTTGCGCGCGCCCGCGACCCTCAGCGCCTTCTGGACCTTGGCCCCAAAATGCGGACTGCGCCGGCCGCGCACCGCGTTCCATACGGCGGGCGGCAGATGGCCCAGCGCCGCGCCCGCTGTCGCGCGTACCGGCCGGGGGAGGAGGCTAAGCCGCTGCCACAGCTTCGGCGCCGCGAAATGACGATTGTAGCCCGCGAACAGCTCGTCGCCGCCGTCGCCGGACAGCGCCACCGTGACCTGTTCGCGCGCGAAGCGGCTGACGAGATGCGTCGGGATCTGCGACGAATCGGCGAACGGCTCGTCATACATCGCCGGTAACTGCGGAATCACGGCCTGTGCCTCCGCAACCGAAACATAGTGTTCGTGGTGGACGGTGCCGAAGTGGCTCGCGACCGCCTTGGCGTACGCGGCCTCGTTGAAGCCTGCCTCCTCGAAGCCGATGGAGAAGGTGCGGACCGCCGTCGGCGCGTGGCGCTGATACAGCGCCACCACCGCCGAGCTGTCGATCCCGCCCGACAGGAACGCCCCGACCGGAACATCCGCCATGGCTTGTCCGGAAATCGCTTTCCCCAGCGCATCGTCCAGCTCGGCGATCGCCTGTTCCTCGCTGCCGATCGGTTCGGCCGATCCCTGCGCCAGCACGTCGCGGTACGACCAGTAGCGCACCAGCGTCAGCCCGCCGGACCGTCCCTCCGTGGGCGGTGATCCCGGTGCGGCACGCGCCGCCTCGGGCACGACCGACAGGATGCAGCCGGGCTCCAGCTTGTAGATGTCGCGATAGATCGAGCGAGGGGCGGGCACGTAGGTGCGCGCGGCGAAGGCGGCGAGCGCGTCGCGGTCGACCGGGTTGGCAAAGCCGGGATGCACGCGCATCGCCTTGAGCTCGGAGGAGAACAGGAAGTCTCCCCCGACCCATCCATAGTAGAGCGGCTTCTCACCGAACCGATCGCGGACGAGGTGGAGAACGCGATCGCGGCGGTCCCACAACGCGATGGCGAACATGCCGGTGCAGCGTTCCAGCGTCGCTTTGAGCCCCCATGCGGCGACTGCGGCGACCAGCGTCTCCGTATCGCTGTGCCCACGCCAGGGGGGCGCGCAACCGGCCGCGTCAAGCTCCGAGCGGATGGCGAGGTGATTGTAAATCTCGCCATTGAACGCGACGACCCAGCGGCCGTTCTCCGACGCCATCGGCTGATGCCCAAGCGGCGACAGGTCGACGATGGCGAGGCGCCGGTGTCCCAGCACTACGCGCGCGTCGCCGCCGGCATCCGGATCGTCCCACCGCCCCGCATCGTCGGGTCCGCGATGGGCAAGCCTGCCCGACATCGCGTCGACCAGCGCGGGCTCGCGGGTGCGCACGAGGATCGCGCCGGCTATGCCACACATAATCGCTCCATGTGCCTGAACATGGAGGCTCATGCGTGGCAAGGTCGCGGAAAGTAAAGGTGCTTTGCTCGACGGGCCGGCGGCGGATCCGGCGCTGGAACTGCGTACACGCTCGCTGAGGCAGGATTAAACATGCCTGGTCCGGTGTCTTCGCTTCTGCGCGCGAGCAACCGATGTCGCCAGCAGTTAAAGCCGTAATCCGTAGCGGCATTTCTGATTTTCAAACCTATCCGATCTGCCTAGGAGGCGAAATCGCAACTGAGGGTCGGACGTGAAGGCAGTCATTTTGGCGGGTGGTCTCGGGACCCGGTTGTCGGAGGAGACCAGCCTGCGGCCCAAGCCGATGGTAGAGATTGGCGGCCGTCCGATCTTGTGGCACATCATGAAGATGTATTTGAGCCATGGCATCAGGGACTTTGTAATCTGCTGTGGACACAAAGGTTACATGATCAAGGAGTTCTTCGCGAATTATCGCCTTCATGTTGCCGATGTGACGTTTGACACCCGTGAACCGGACATTTTCTTGGGAAATACCAGCGGAGAGGATTGGCGGATTACGCTGGTCGACACAGGCGAGACGACGATGACTGGCGGGCGTTTGGCCCGAGTGAAGGAGCATGTCGCCGGCAGCGAGGCTTTCTGTCTGACTTATGGAGATGGCGTGTCTTCGGTCGACCTCACGGCTCTCATCGAATTTCACGCCCGGCACGGGGCTGCCGCCACAGTGACGGCAGTGCATCCGCCCAGTCGCTTTGGCCTTCTGGAACTGGATGGTGACGTTGTACGGAGCTTCGCCGAGAAGCCGTTATCGCAAGCAGACTGGATCAACGGCGGCTTTTTCGTGCTGCATCCCAAGGTGCTCGATTACCTCGATGGCGATGCCACAATTTGGGAAGGCGCGCCGCTTGAGCGGTTGGCGGCTGAGGGCGAATTGCGCGCCTATGAGCATCCCGGTTTCTGGCAGCCGATGGACACCTTGCGCGACCGGCATGTCCTGGAGGACCTGTGGGCTAACGGGAAAGCACCTTGGAAAAGCTGGTAGATCAGCTGTGACTTCGGCACGCGCCACCGGGGAGATCGTCGCCGGCGTCACCTAGAAGGGCGATCGGGATAGCGTGTGGTGCCGGTTGCAGAACGTCTGCTTGGTTGGACATGATAACGGTTTCGACCCATCGAACTTTCCCCGCCTCGTCGTCAGTCCTACCTCAAAGTACGAAACCACGGCGCGTCAGGTATGCGCGTCTAAATCCCCCTTGAAACGACCGGCGCGTACCCGTCGTCGAACGTGAAGACCGCTGCGGTCTCGCGCATGGTCAGGGGTCGGTGACAAGCTCACGAGCCTTCGCTATCATCGCATCCGGATCCACACCCGAATTCGGAGAGAGTACGTTCGCAGCCTTATTTCCTCGGCCGCGCGGCGCGCGGCCCCGGTCGTAAATTTTTGCCGGGGCATTTACGCTCGTGGCGGAAATCTCGCGCCGCCGGTATCGCGAAAAGCGTTTCTGGCGGCAGTTCCGCTTACCGACGTGCTGGAGATCGGCCCGTTCGACAATCCCGCCATCACCGGCGATGGGGTGAGCTATTTCGACGTACTGGATACGGCCGGCTTGCAGGAGCGCGCCGCCAGGCTCGGTCTCGCACCAGCGTCCGTACCCAATATCCATTATTGCTCACCCGTCGGCGACCTGTCGATTGTGGACAGGCAATTCGATGCGGTCGTTAGCAGCCATGCCATCGAGCACCAACCCGACCTTATCCAGCATCTTAACGACGTTGCCGCGGTTCTGCGTCCCGGCGGGTGCTATTACGTCATAGCTCCCGACAAGCGCTTCTGCTTCGATCACTTCCTGCCCCTATCGTCGTCCGAAGACGTGGTAAGCGCGCATGAGGTTCGGCGACGGGTCCACACGCGCGCCGCGGTGTTGGCGCATCGGCTTGGCACGACGCACAACGATCCGCTGCGCCACTGGTTGGGTCGTCACAGGTCCAACGTCGTGGTGAGCGCCGCGATGCAGGATGAAGCCGAAGCCGACGCGGTTCGCGCAGATCGCGGGGAGTATGTCGACGTTCATGCCTGGATCTTCTCCCCTCAAAGCTTTTACGAGGTGGTGACGGAGCTCGGCCGGCGACGCTTGATCGATCTTAAGCTTGTGACTGTCCATGACACAGAGTATCCGCAATTTGAATTCAATGCGGTGCTTCAAAAGCAGGCTGGGCTGCGCGGTTGAAGTCATAGTCGATGAGCATATTGTTCTGTGACGGCCGTTCTGGAATCTGCCGTGGAGAGATGTGCACGCTACTCTGACTGCCCCAGCTGGCGGTGACTCGGTCTTGCGGTGATCTGCCGACCTTCGCAGGTCGGCGGCTGGGTACGTCATCTAACCAGGGTTTCGAAGTTGATCTTCGTGAGCATGATGGTTGTAGCCACTAGGCGGGCATCGCAGCTCGGCGGGAAGTGCTATAGAGTGGACGCGAGGAGGCATAGAAGCCGCTGAGCTTCTATGGTTCAACTCCGCGGTCCGCATCGGTGCGGCGGATGACGGGTCGCGCTCTGTTGCGGAACGGAGGGCGTCGGGCCTGACGCGGTTGTCAGCGGATGCATAGTTCCGTAAGCGCCTCGCCAAGGTCGCCGCCTCGCCACGGTCGCCACGCGCAGGGCGGAACCCCAGTCAGGTCTCTGGTTTTGAGTATTTCTAGGTTCGCCAGTTACAATCTCGTTGGACAGATTGCGCCGGTCATCGTGTCGCTTGTGACGATGCCACTGTTCGTCGAAGTGATCGGGCTGGAACGGTATGGCGTGCTGTCCATCTGCTGGCTGCTGCTTGGCTATTTCGGGTTACTCGACCTTGGCCTCGGTCGGGCCGCGACGCAGCAGATCGCGTCGCTACGAGAGGCGTCCGGGGAGGCGCGCAGCGAAGTGTTCTGGACCGTGTTCTGGCTCAGCTCGGGCTTGGCACTCGTCGCGCTTGTGCTCGCCTATCCCTTGTTCAAATTCGGCTTTTCGCTCCAGGAAACTTCCGCTTCGTTCGCCGCGGAAGTTTACGCCGTTACGCCCTGGCTAGCCGGAAGTCTCGCTTTGTCCATGATCTCGGGATTGTGGAGTGCCGCCGTCGTCGCGCGTGAGAAGTTTGCCTTCGTCAACATCGTGGACTCGGTGACCAACGTGGCGATGTCGGTCGTCCCGCTTCTCGTCGCTTGGCTGATAAAACCCGATCTCGTTCTCCTCGTTGCCTCGTCGCTTGCTGTACGGCTCCTGTCGAGCCTCACCTATGTCGTGGCGGCGATCAAGGTCGTGCCGGTAAAGCGGCCCAGCCGCCCCAAGCGCGCGATCGCCAAAAAGCTTCTGGCGTACGGCGGTTGGTCAACGGTCATTGCAACCATCAGTCCTTTTTTGTGGAATTGGGATCGGTTTGCGATCGGGTCCGTCATCGGCGCCGCAGCGGTTTCCTTGTACGTAATCCCGTTTCAGCTCGTGTGGCGACTGACAATCATCCCCGGTGCGCTCACCTCCGCACTCTTTCCGCGGCTCGCGGCGGAGGCCGAGAGCGGCGCGCTCGCACTTCAAAATACGGCGATCCTCAATCTTCGATCGCTCATGACGCCAGTCATTCTCGTCGCGATTGCGGTGATGGAACCCTTTGTAGCCTTGTGGTTAGGCCCCAAGATCGGCCTGCAAACCGCCGATGTCGCGCACATCCTGTTACCGGGGATCTGGATCAACGCCATTGCCGCGATTGGAATCAACGTGCTCTTGGCGCAAGGTCGTCCTGCGATTGTCGCGCGGCTGCACTTGTCCGAGGTCATACCCTACGGCCTGCTTCTCTACATACTGATGGTCGCCTTTGGCATCGAGGGCGCAGCGCTCGCGTGGACGATCCGTGTGGCGGCTGATGCGCTTTGCATGCTTCGGATATCGACGGGGAACTTCTCATTCGGCCGGTTGCTGGTCGTGCCCGGCGCTATCGTCACTGTGATGTCGCTCGCGTCGTCCGCGCTTCCGGTGACATCGGCCCTCCGATGGACCGTCGTCGCTGTCACCTTGGTGATAGGACTGGCGTGGTCGGTCAGATCCGCCCCACAGCAGTCGCGCGATCTCGTCGCCGCGTTGGCGCGCAGAGTTCTTCAATTGACGCTTCCAAAGCGTTTCCGAGAGGGTTTAAGTCGATGAGCGCGGTACGAGACGCTTTGTCCAGCATCAGGCGGCTGGGCCGCTCGCGTCCGTTCACGCCGGACATGAGACCGCTCGCCATGTCCAAGGACGAAGAGGCCGCGTTCCTCGCCAATCCGCAGTCTGACCTGGAAACGGTCTTTGCCAAGCACCAAGGGCGCACGGTTCACAAGTGGGTCCATTATCTTCCGGTCTACGAACGCGCTTTTGCGGCTTATCGTGGCAAGAAAAACCTTGTGCTGCTTGAAATCGGCGTCAGCCTGGGCGGCTCTCTGGAGGTCTGGCGGGAATACTTCGGCGACAACGCAACCATCGCGGGCATCGACCTCGATGAGCGTTGCCGTCAGCGTTTCGACCCTCCCAATCGCGTATTCATCGGATCGCAGGCCGATCCCGACTTCCTCCGCAAGACGGTGGAGGAGATTGGTACTCCCGACATCGTGATCGACGACGGGTCGCATGTGGCGTCCCATCAGCGGATCTCTTTCGAGACACTGTTTCCTTTGCTAGCGAGCGATGGAGTTTACATCATCGAGGATACGCACACGGCATACTGGAAAACCACCTTTGAAGGTGGATATCGACGTCCGGAAAACATCATCGAATATTGCAAGGCGATC
>NZ_JAQGLJ010000129.1 GCF_028292945.1 Sphingomonas bacterium
ATAATCCATACCGACGGCATAAGCGTGCGGCTGCTCGTAGGTCGCCGTGTCGCGCACCGTCTTGGGATCGAACACGATCACGTCGGCAAAGGCGCCCCGGCGGATGATGCCGCGTTCGGGGATCGCGAACACCTTCGCCGGCAGGCCGGTCGCGGCGTGGATCGCGCGCTCGATCGGGATCACCGGCTTGTCGAGCACATAGTTGCGCAGCTTGCGGGGGAACGCGCCGTAGGCGCGAGGATGTTCGGAGGTCTGGCCGAACTCGGGCAGACCGCCATCGGTGCTGGTCATCGTCCATGGCTGGCGCATCAGCGCCTCGACGTCGGCCTCGCTCATGTTGAACGAAACCGTCGGCACGCCATCACCGCGGCGCAGCATGTCGATCGCGGCGTCGAGCGGGTCCTTGCCCTGCATCCGGCCGATCTCGTCGAGCCGCTTGCCGTCGAGCGAGGGATCGGCGGCAAAGTGCCGGATCATGATCGCATTCGGGCCCGCCCTCCGGGCGAGATTGGGGACCATTTCGGCGCGGATCTTCGCTCGCGTCTCGGGGTCCTCGAGCCTCTTGGCGAGTTCCTTGGCCCCGCCTTCCTGCGCCCATCCGGGCACCAGCGACGCCATCAGGCTCGATCCCGACGCTGTATAGGGATATTGATCGGCCCAGATCTGGAGCCCCGCGGCACGGGCCTTGTCGATATGCGCGATCACCTCGGCCGACTTGCCCCAGACCTGCGGGCCCAGCACCTTAATGTGGGTCACCACGGCCGGGATCTTGGCTTCGCGCCCGACGGCGATCACCTCCTCTACTGCAGCCACCACGCCGACGTCGTAATTGCCCTCATCGCGAATGTGGCTGGTGTAGAAGGCCTTGGGGAACCGCGCCGCCGCCTTGGCCAGCCCGACGATCTCGGCGGTGTCCGAGTATTTCGCCGGAATGTAGAACGGACCATCCGACATCCCGAAGGCGCCAGCGCGCATGGCGGAGGTGACGAGCCCCTCCATCTTCGCCTGTTCGGCCGGGGTTGCCTTGCGCGCGACATTCCCCATCACCGCCTCGCGCACCGCATTGTGGCCGATCAGCGGAATAACGTTGATCCCGGGCACCTGAGTCTGAAGATCGATGATCTGCTGGCGAAGATCGGCAGGCCCACCGCCGTCAGGATTGATCATCACCGTAGTGATGCCTTGGTGGAGCATCGACAGCGCCGCTGCGAGCTTCGCTGTCTGGATGTTCGGTGCGGCGTGCGAATGGACGTCGATGAAACCCGGCGCGACGATCCGCCCGCTCGCGTCGATCACGGCCGCCGCCCGCGCCGAGGCCGGAATGGTGCCGACAGCGACGATCCGGTCACCCTTGATCGCAACATCCGCCTTGCGTCCCGGCGCCTCGCTGCCGTCGTAGACCGTCCCGCCGCGGATCAGGACGTCATACTGCTGGGCGGCGGCTGGACTGATCGTGGCAAGCAGCGCAGCGGCGGAGAGCAACATCGATCTCATCGTTCGTCCTTCACATCGAGAAGCGCACGCCGAAGCGGTAGGTCCGTCCCAGCAGATCGTAGAGCGACTGGTTGGTCGCCGGGGTCGCATAGGCGCTGCCCGCCGGCCCCGGCGCGACCAGCGACGGATCCTTATCGAGCAGGTTGTTGACGCTGAGGAAGAGCTGCAGCGTACGCTCGCCTATCTTGACCTCGTAGGAGGTGGCCGCATCGAGGTAGAAGGCGCCCTTGATCCGATTGTCGTTGATGGTTCGGTTGGTTACGCTGGAAACCGGGCAATTGCCGGCGCACTCGATGAAGCTGTTGTCGTAGACGCCGGCGCTGACACCGCGGCCGACCAGATTGGCCTGGAAGCCGGCGTTCGAATAACCGCCCTGCACCCGGTACAGCCACTTCGGCGTGGTCCCCGCGTCGACTCCGTTCTGACCGACCCGCTCGACCGGTGCATCGATGCCGTTGTCGAAGAAGTTCTTGAGATAGCGGGTTGCCATTGCCCGCAGGGTGACGTCGCCGGCGCCGATCGGCACCCGGTACGAGCCTTCGATGTCGATGCCCTTCGCCCGCTGCCGCGCGAAATTGAACGGACTTTCGAAGACCTGCAAGGCATTGCCGAACGCATTGGGTCCGCGGACGACGGCGGTGCAGAACGCCTCGACGCCTTCGTTGCAGCGATCGACGATCGTCTGCGCATTCACCGAGCCGATCGCGCCGTCGATCATGATGTCGTAATAATCGACCGACATCGCGAAGCCGCGCAGGAACCGCGGAGTCAGCACGACGCCCGCGCCCCACTGATCGGCTCTCTCCGGCTCGAGCAGCGGATTGCCGCGGGTGGTGCCGGCGAACTGCACCGAGGCGTTGTTCTGCGATGAATCGATCACCACGTTGATCCGGGTCGAGCCGGCGGTGAACAACTCGCCGAGGTTCGGCGCGCGGATGTCACGCGAGCGCGTCGCGCGCAGGCGGATGTCGGGGATCGGCTGGAAGGTGACGCCCGCCTTCCAGGTCGTGACATAGCCCGAAGTCGAATAATCGGTGCCGCGCACCGCCCCGTTCAAGTCGAGACCATCGATCACCGGCACCAGCAGCTCGACATAGCCTTCGGTGACATCGTAGGCGCCGAAGCTGGGCAGGAAGTTGCCGACGAACCAGCCGGACTGAAACTCGGTCGGCACCTCTCCGGAGACCTTCTCGCGGCGATGCTCGGCTCCGACCGCGACCGACACTGGTCCGGCGGGCAGCTGAAAGGCGTCGAACGACAGGTTGGCGGCGTAGACGTTTTGCTCGAAGCGTTGCCGGCGGAACGGGTTGCCGAGAACGTATTCGAGCGCCGCCGGGCTGGCGACGCCGATGCCGAGCCGATTGAGCGGCACACAGCCGTTGCCGGGTGCGGTGAGGGTGGAGCGGCAGACGATCGTGCCCGCCGCCACCCCGATCGCATTGCCGGCGAGCGCGAATACCGCGTCTTGGGCGAGCGCAAGCCGGGCGTTGTTGGTGATGTCGCGCGCCATCTCGCGGGTCGCGCTGACCCCCTTCTGATAATAGACGTCCCAGCGCGCGCGGCCGGCGAACAAGGGGAACGAGCCGTTGGCGCCGACGACATAGCGCTGAAGCTCCCGGTCGGTGTCGTTCTTGCGGATCGGCAGGTCGGCGTTGGTCGTGCCGAGCGTGAACTGCGCGATGCCGAGGGCCTGGAGCTGGGCGCGGACCGGGGCCGGGATGAAGGCATTGTCCGATCGGATCGTGACATTGGCCTGATTGAGCTGGACTCCGAGCCAGCCGAGATTCTCCGATCTGGCGTAAGAGGCCTGGCCGAACAGCTCGAGGCCGTCGAGGATCTCGAAGCTCAGCCGGCCGAAGGCGCTTTTACGATTTTCCTCGGGATCGAGCGACTGGAAGCCGTTGACCTGGGTCGCCTGCCAGTCTCCGCCGATCTGCCACGGATCACGGTTCCCGCCGAAATTATACTGACTGACCGCGCCGCCGACACCGAACTGGGTGCCGCGCAGCGCGGTGTTGGTGATGACGCCGCCGCGCGTCGCCTGGCTGAGGCCCGCACCCGACACGACCAGCCGCTCGGGCTGGCCGTTGCCGACCGCGTAAGCGGGGTTGTTGATCATGTAGGCGCCGCGATTGTTCCAGTCGCGCGGCACACCGTGCAGGCCCTCCTTCACCGCGAGCTCGCCGTTGAGCAGCAGGTGGCCGCGGCCACCCGCGAAGCCGGTGCCGGCGGTCAGGTTGAAGCGGTAGCTGGCCGCATCGCCATAATCGGTGATGCCATATTCGGCGACACCCTTGAGGCCGCTATACTCCTTGTCGAGGATGAAGTTGACGACGCCTGAGACCGCATCCGAGCCATAGGCCGCCGATGCGCCGCCGGTGACGATCTCGACGCTCTTGATCAGGCCCTGCGGAAAGGTGTTGACGTCGACCAGCGCGCCGAGCGTCGACCCGACCGAGCGCTGGCCGTCGAGCAGGACGAGGGTGCGGGCGGTGCCGAGGCCGCGCAGGTTGAGCGCGTTGACGCCCGCGGTGCCGGCGCTGATCTGCAGGTTCGAATTGGCCGGGGTCGCGCTGCCGACCAGCGACGGGATGTCGTTGACATAATCGGCGATGTTCGCGGGCGCGGTCGCCTCGATATCCTCGGTGTTGAGCACGGTCAGCGGCGTTGGGGCGCGATAGCCATCGCGCTGGATGCGCGAGCCGGTGATGGTGATTTCGCCGCCCCCGCTCTCGGCTTGTGCCTCGTCCTGCGCGGCCGCGGGGGCAGAAACGGGAGGAATCTGCTCGGGCTCGGTGGGGGCTTCCTGCGCAAGCGCGGGTGCCGCCACGAGAATCAACGCTGTCGCCGACGCCCGCAGCGCCAGCTTCCGCTTCGCTTTTAGACCAAAATCCAAGTCGTGAGCGAACTCCGCGACGGTGCGGCTCGACGTTTCGATGCTCCCCCTCGTGAATGACGCCCCACCGACCAATGGTTTACCTCCTTGTTGCCGGCACTGTTTGCAAATCGTGATTCTACGGTATCGTATATCAAAGCTGACAGTGGCCAACCCGACGGTCAACCGGGCCATCGTTTCATAGATTTTGCGATGCTATAGCCATTGGATATGGGCAATAGGAGCAGTCCACGCGGCGATACTTATCCAGGATTGGCGCCATAGCTCCTATCTATAGGGCTCCGCTTCCTTTGAGGTTGGCCTGCCGCCTAGACGACATGATGGACGGACGGGGCAAGGTAAGCCCGCACCGAGATGCACGTGAGGACGTGAGACTGGCATGATCCCCTTTCCCTATCTGCTCTACTTGGGCGATTCCACGGACGAACTATCGGTCAAGACCTCACGGGGTGTGGCGGTGTGGCGGCCGGAGCAATGCCTGGGCGAACATCGGGGCAGGGGCTGCACGGTC
>NZ_JAQGLJ010000002.1 GCF_028292945.1 Sphingomonas bacterium
AGGAGGTGAAGTCGCTGGCATCGCAGACCGCGCGCGCGACCGACGACATCGCCGCCAAGATCGCCGCGATCCAGTCCGCGACGCGCTCGACGGTCGACACCAGCGCGTCGATCAAGGCGACCGTGTCGGAGGTGCAGGAATCCGCCGAGCGCATCCGCTTTGCGATGGAAGCGCAGGCCCAGACCGTCACTGCCATCACCGCCGCCGTCGACGAGACGGCGCTGGCAGCCGACTCCATGTCCTGCACCATCGCCGCCATCCGCGAGGACACCGAAGCCGTCGCCAGCGAGATCGACGAGCTGGGGCGCGGGTTCGGGGGCGTGGACGACGAGCTGGGGCAGCTCAAAGGCGCGGCGGAGGGGTTCTTGTCCAAAGTGGGCTAAGGCGTATGGCCGGTCCATGACCACCATTCTCCTCACCGGCTCCAGCCGCGGCATCGGCGCTGCGTGCGCGGACGTGCTCGCCGCTGCCGGCGCGACCGTCATCGGGCATGGCACGCGCTCCGGCGTCGCCGCCGATCTCGCCGATCCCGCCGCGCCGCGCGACCTGTGGACGCGCGCCCTGGAACAGGCGGGTGGGCGCATCGACGTGCTGATCAACAACGCCGGCGTATTCGAGGCAAACCCGCTTGATGCGGACCACGACGCCTGGGTCGCCGGGTGGGAGCGCACGATGCGCGTCAACCTGACCGCTTCGGCCGAACTGAGCCGGCTGGCGGTGCTGCACTGGCAAACGACCGGGGGGGGCCGTCTCGTCAACGTCGCCAGCCGCGCGGCGCATCGCGGCGACTCGCCCGCGCACTGGCATTACGCCGCCTCCAAGGCGGGGATGGTGGCGATGACCAAGACGATCGCGCGGGCCTATGCGCGCGACGGCGTGCTGGCGTTCGCGGTGTGCCCGGGCTTCACGATGACCGGGATGGCGGAGGATTATCTGTCCAGCCGTGGCGGCGACAAGCTGCTCGCGGACATCCCGCTCGGGCGCGTCGCCGAGCCGGCCGAGGTCGCGGAGGTGGTGCGGTTCTGCGCGCTCGACGCGCCAGCGTCGATGACGGGCGCGGTGCTGGATATAAACGGCGCCAGCTATGTCAGGTAGCTGGAAGGTCACCCTGCCCTGCACGCGCGATGAAGCCGAGGCGATCGACGCGGAAACGCTCGCCGACGCGGTGTTGATGACGACGGAAGAGGTGGCCGACGACCGCGAGCGGTGGCGGCTCGATGCCTATGTGGAGCGGGAACCCGATGAGAGCCTGCTCGCCGCCTTGCGCACGCTGGCGCCGAGCGCGGGCGACGCCGAACCGCGGATCGAGCGGTTGGGCGACGAGGATTGGGTGACGCTCTCGCAGGCGGGGCTGGAGCCGATCGTTACGCAGCGGTTCGCCGTCCACACCTCCGCCCATGCGGTCGAGGCCCCGAAGGGGGGGCGTGCCTTCTTGATCGAGGCGGGTCGCGCCTTTGGCACCGGACATCACGAGACGACCAACGGGTGCCTGTTGATGCTTGAGCGGCTGGCGGCGACCGGCAGGAGGCTGGGGAAGATCATCGACGTCGGGACAGGAACCGGCCTGCTCGCCTTCGCCGCCATGGACCTCTGGATAGGCGCGGAGGTCACCGCGACCGATATCGATCCGGCGGCAATCGAGGTGGCGCGAGACAATGCGGCCGCCAACGGTATCCGCGCCGGCTCGGGCACGGACGAAATCGCGCTGATCGTCGCTGACGGCGCTCTCAGCGAGGCGATCACCGCGCGCGCGCCATATGACCTTCTGATCGCCAACGTGCTCGCCGGGCCGCTGGTGTCGATGGCGCCCGAGCTTGCCGCCATCGCCGCGCCGGGTGCCGCTATCGTGCTGGCGGGATTGCTGGACACGCAGGTGGACGAGGTGGTCGCCGCCTATGCCGGCTGCGGTTGCTCGCTGGTCGAGGCCGACCGGCGCGGCGATTGGACCATCCTACGGCTGACGGCGGGGCCGGTCCGGTTCGTGCCCGCCGCGCCGCCTGATCCGAGGGGGCGCGACGGGTGGGCGCTGGATTTATAACCGAACAGCCCGTGGTCGCCCACGCGGCAAATCGATGTTGCAATTCGCTCGTCTGTTCGAACACCTCCCCGGCTTCCGCCGGGGAAGGCGATTGGCTCTACGGTCGGCACCCACGCGCCGAGGGCTGCGGAGCACTATAGGCTCGTGAAAGCCTTCGACCTCGCATATTCCTGGGTGCCGCGAGCAATGACTGTGTCGCCGGGCAGGATTGTCGCAACGGGCACGTCCGGCTGCCGCTTCAGCTCCTCGTAAAGCGGCGCGAAGTCGGTCTCGACGGTCTGGCGCAGCAGTTCGTCGAAGCTGGGGATGACGAAGTAGTTCTGCTGGAAATCGTCGATCCGGTACTCGGTCTGCATCACCCGCTTCATGTCGAAGGCGAGCCGGTGCGGCGAGGGATCGTCGAGCGCGAACTGCGACTCGGCGTAACTGGACGCGATGCCCGAGCCATAGATCCGTAGCCCATCGGGCTCGGCGATCAGGCCGAACTCGACCGTGTACCAGTAGAGACGACCCAGATATTTGAGCGCATCATGCTGCATCGCGCGCACGCCGCCGCGACCGTACGCCTCCAGATAGTCCGCGAACACCGGATCGGCGAGCATCGGCACATGACCGAACACGTCGTGGAAGACGTCGGGTTCCTGCAGGTAATCGAGCTGGTCGGGCCGGCGAATGAAGTTGCCCGCGACGAAGCGGCGGTTGGCCATGTGGTCGAAGAATACCTCGTCGGGCACCAGACCGGGGACCGCGACGACGCTCCACCCGGTCAGCTTCGTCAGCCGTTCGGACAGGTCCTCGAAGTTGGGGATGCCGGCTTCGGACAACCGCAGCGCCTGCAAGCCCTTCAGATAGGCGTCGGATGCGCGACCCGGCAGCAGCTTCGTCTGGCGCGCGAAGAGCGTGTCCCAGGTGGCGTGCTCCTCCGGCGTGTAGCTGTCCCAGCCTTGCGGGATCGTCCAGTCGGCGGCGGCACCCTCAGGAGGGCGGTCGAGTACGTGGGTTTCCGCAGCCATCTTTTGTCCCCTATCGTGGCGTTCAATGAAAGCAAACCTCCGACCTGTGCTCCTGGTTGCCCGCCGCGCCCTGCTCGCCCTGGTCGTGCTGCTGCTCGGCTATGGCGCGGCGGGACTGATCGGCGGCGCGGTGCCGGTCAACCGGGCCTGGCGCGCGCCCGAACGCGGCATCGAGATCTGGGTCGAGTCGAACGGCGTCCACACCGGGATCGTCGTGCCCAAGGTCGCAGCGGGCGTGGACTGGCGATCGCTGGCGCGGCCCGAGCACCTCACCGACCCGCGTTATGCGCTGTACGATCACCTGTCGTTCGGCTGGGGCGAGCGGGCGTTCTACCTCGAAACGCCGACCTGGGCCGAGGTGAAGCCCGCCACCGTGCTGGCGGCGGCGTTCGGCAGCGCGCGGACGCTGGTGCATGTCGACCATGTGCCGCGCCCGCGGCCGACGGGTGACGCGCGGCGGGTGGTGGTGACGGAGGAGCAGTATCGGCGTCTTGCCAGGGTGATCGCGGCAAGCGTCGCACCGGGCGCGAAACACCATCGCGGATACGGCCCGTACGATGCGTTCTATGACGGCACTGGCAAGTACAGCGCCTTCAGGACCTGCAACAGTTGGACTGGCGCTGCGTTGGCAGCGGCTGGCGTCCGGGTGGGCTGGTGGACGCCGTTCCCTGTGACGGTGATGTGGTGGTTCTGAGACCTCCGTCCAAGCTGCTCTGGGCAGCCGAGTTGCCGCGGGCGGTATGGACTGTCGCGACGTGGTGGCGGCATCGGGCCGCACTGCGCGGTGCGGCGCGTGGTGATGGGCGTGCGGTGATGCTGCTGCCCGGACTGTTCAACAGCGACCGCTCCAACTTCGTGCTGCGTGGTTTTCTGCGTGGGCTCGGTTATCGCGTGCAAGGTTGGGAGCTAGGACGCAATCTGGGCGCCCGTACCGTCGGGATCGAGGGCGAGCGCCTGATCGCGGTCGTCGAGCGGCTGTATGCGAACGCAGGACCGGTTACGCTGATCGGCGTCAGCCTGGGCGGGGTCATGGCGCGGCTGGTCGCGCATCGCCGGCCCGATCTCGTTGCCGCAGTCATCACGATCAGCTCGCCTTTCGCCGGCTCTGGCAAGGCCACCAATGTTTGGCGCGCGTTCGAGTGGGTTACGGGGGAGCGGCTGGACGACCCCGCGGTGATCGCGCGCAGCGAAGCGATTGCGCAGCCGCTGCCGGTGCCCGCGACCGCCATATGGAGCCGGTCGGACGGGCTGGTCGCGGGTGCAATCTGCCGCGATGAATCGGGGAAGGCGCTGGAGGTCCGGAGCGGGCATCTGGGCGTGCAGCTAAAACCGCAGGTGTTGCTGGCGGTGGCGGGCGTATTGGCATCGTCGCCACCCGGTCCTTGAGCCGGATGGCGCGCGGGACTCGAAGGCTCCAAGGACCGCGTTGGCTAACGCGCCACGTCGGCTGCGACGAAGCCGCGATACTGGTCGCAGCCTTCGCGTTCGGGGTTGCCGTCGCAGCGTCTGGCCCAGTCGCGGCGTTCCTTGCCTTCGCGTTCCTCGGCCTGGCGCATCTTCTTGCCGTAGTTGCGGTCCGCTTCGGACTGGCTGGTCGTGGCCATGTCGACCGCCTTGCCGGCGACCTGGAATGGCGCCTTGACGATCGCGGCGGCGGTGCTGACGCAGCCGGCGGTCGCCAGCAGCGGGAGAAGCAGAAGGATGCGCATCATGGGACTCCGTCGCGGACCTGGACGCCATCTAGCGGAAAGTCGGTGAAAAGTCCGTCGATATTCTGATCGAGCGCGGCGCGGATGTCGGCGCGCATCCCGGTACGCCCAGGCCGGCCGCGCAATGCCGGTGGCAGGAACGGGTCTTCGGCACGGAAGGTCCAGGGGTGAACTTTCAGCCCCGCGCGATGCGCGTCGGCGACCAGCGCCGAGGGCATCCCGCTTGCCCACAGCATCGCCTTGTCCGGGCCGATGCCATCGGCGTAGCGAGCCACCTCCTTCAGCCCGGCGGGCGTGGTCATCGCGGCATAGCTGGGATGCGCGGCATCGGCGGGACCGCCGCTTGCGCCAAGCAGCTGGATCAGGCGGACGCGCGTCATCGTCTTGAGTCGCCGCAGGTTGGCGACCTCGAACGACTGGATGAACACCGGCGCATCGGCATGGTCCCAGCCGGCCGCGCGCAGTTCCGCCACCAGGGGCGCATCGGTGGGGTGGTCGATGCCGGCGAAATAGGTCGGGTGCTTGGTCTCGGGATAGATGCCGATCGTGCGCCCCGTCTCCGCCGAGCGGCGTTTGGCGAGCGCGATGATCTCGGCGAGCGTCGGGATCGTGAACCGACCGTCATAGGCGGTATTGCCGGGTCGCAGCGCCGGCAGTCGCTCGCGCGCGCGCAAGGTGCGGAGTTCCGCGAACGTGAAATCCTCGGTGAACCAGCCGGTGACCTGCTCGCCATCGATCGTCTTGGTGACGCGCCGGGCGGCGAACTCGGGATGCGTAGCGACGTCGGTGGTGCCGCCGATCTCGTTCTCGTGGCGCGCGACGAGCACGTCGTCTCTGGTCGGCACCAGATCGGGTTCGATGAAGTCGGCGCCCTGATCGATCGCCAGCTGGTAGGCGGCAAGCGTGTGCTCGGGGCGCTCGCCGCTGGCGCCACGATGGGCGATGACGATCGGCTTTTCGGCAGGCGTCGTCATGGTCGCGCACAGGCCGGCATTGACCGCCAGGGAAAGCAACACGACATAGCGGAGGCTCCGGCGGACCACGGCGACAAGGATAGCGACATGCAGTGGACGATCAACGGCGAACGTCGAACCGCCGACCCGGATGTCCGCACGACGCTTGCCGACCTGCTGCGCAATCATCTGGGGCTGACGGGCACCAAGATCGGCTGCAACCACGGCCAGTGCGGCGCCTGCACGGTACTGATCGAGGGGCGACGGGTGAACAGCTGCCTGTGCCTGGCAGTGATGCATCAGGACGATGCGATCGTGACGATCGAGGGGATTGGGTCGGCGGACGCCCTGCACCCGCTGCAGACCGCGTTCGTCGCGCATGACGGCTATCAGTGCGGCTATTGCACGCCCGGGCAGATCTGTTCGGCCGTCGGCATGCTGGACGAGGCGGCGAAGGGCTGGGCCAGCCATGCGTCCGGCGACCTGACCGCGCCGACCCTGACCCGCGAGGAAATCGCCGAGCGGATGAGCGGCAATCTGTGCCGGTGCGCGGCCTATCCGAACATTGTCGATGCGATCGCAGAGGTGGCTGCGTGAGGTCGTTCGATTACGTGCGCGCGGACACGACCGAAGTGGCGGTGCGCGCCGGGGCTGCGGACGGCGCGAAGTTCATCGCCGGCGGGACCAACCTGATCGACCTGATGAAGCTGCAGATCGAGACGCCGGCGACGCTGGTGGACATCAGTCGGCTCGATCTGGCGTGCGTCGATGAGCTGGCCGACGGCGCGCTGCGGATCGGCGCGCTGGTGCCCAACAGCGACCTCGCCGCGCACCCGCTGGTCGTCGCGCGCTACCCGGTGCTGGCGCGCGCGCTGCTGGCCGGCGCGTCGGGGCAGCTGCGCAACAAGGCGACCGCGGCGGGCAATCTGCTGCAACGCACGCGGTGCTATTATTTCTACGACACCACCGCGCCCTGCAACAAGCGCGAGCCCGGCAGCGGCTGCGCGGCGCTGGGCGGCTACACGCGCATCCACGCAGTGCTGGGCGGGTCCGCGCATTGCATTGCCACGCACCCGAGCGACATGGCGGTTGCGATGCGCGCGTTGGATGCGACCGTTCGGGTTACGGCAAGCTCGGACTTCGGCGTGCCACTGGAGCATTTCTACCGTCTGCCCGGCGACACGCCGCACATCGAGACGGTGCTGCAACCGGGCGAGTTGATCACCGCGATCGACCTGCCTCCTCCCCCTGCCGGCGCACGGCAGGCCTATCGCAAGGTCCGCGATCGTGCCTCCTATGCCTTCGCGCTGGTCTCCGTCGCGGCGGTGGTGGCGGTGGAGAGCGGTCGCATCACGCACGCCGCGCTGGCATTCGGCGGGCTGGGTACGGTGCCGTGGCGCGATCCTGCGCTGGAGGCGGTGCTGATCGGCGAAGCGCCGTCGGACGCGCTGTTCGCGCGGGCGGCGGATGTGCTGCTGGCCGAGGCGCGGGGCGCGGGCGACAACGACTTCAAGATCCCGCTCGCGCGCCGGGTGCTGATCGCGACGCTGCGCGAGGTGACGACATGAGCGAATTGATGATGGACGCGCCCTACCGTCCCGGTGCGCTCGATCGCGCGACGCAGGGCGTGCTGGGCAAGCCGCTCGACCGCATCGACGGCCCCGCCAAGGTGACCGGCGCGGCGCGCTATGCGGTCGAGGGCGCGCCCGCGAACACCGCCTACATGGCGATCGTCGGCGCGCCGGTGGGCAGCGGGCGGGTGACGGAGATCGACGCGGCCGCAGCCGAGGCGCTGCCGGGGGTGCTCGCGGTCATCCACGGCGACCGGCGCATGGCGGCGGGCGGGTCGAACGCGCAGCGGCTGTCGGCGCAGGGGTCTGACCGCATCTTCCATCGCGGCCAGCCGCTAGCAGCCGTCGTCGCCGAGACGGTCGAGATCGCCCGCGAGGCGGCGCGGCTGGTGCGCGTCGACGTCGAGGAGACGCCGGGCCGCTTCGACGCGCGCGCGCAGACGCCGCAGACGGACCACAAGACCGGGTTCCTGCCGACCATCGCCAAGGGTGACCTGGATGCGGCACTGGCGGCAAGTGCGGTGACGATCGACCGGACCTACACCACGCCCGTCCACTTCCCCGCCGCGCTGGAGCCGCACGCGACGCTGGCGTGGTGGGAGGGCGACAAGCTGACCGTGCGGTCAAGCAACCAGGTGATCGGTTCGGCGCGGACGACGATCGCCAAGCTGCTTGGCGTCGGGGCGGATCGCGTCCGCGTGCTCGCCCCGTTCGTCGGTGGCGGCTTTGGCGGCAAGACCGGGGTCGGCCCGGAGGTGATCCTCGCGGCCATCGCGGCGGAGCGGATCGGGCGGCCGGTGTCCGTCTCGCTGCCGCGCGCGCAGTCGGCCGCGCTGGTGCATCACCGCTCGGCGACGGTGCAGCGTATCAGGCTGGGCGCTGACGCCGACGGCCGGATCGATGCGATCGCGCATGAGAGCGTCGCGCAGCAGAACGACGACTCCGGGTTCCTGGAGCCGGTGCCGTTCGGGACGTTGCCGCTCTATCGCGGCACGGTGCGGCATTTCCGCACCGATCTGGTCCGTGTCGACCTGCCCGCCACCGGCGCGGTGCGTGCGCCCGGCGAGGCGATCGGCACGTTCGCGGTCGAAGGCGCGATTGACGAGCTGGCGGAGCGGCTCGGCCTCGACCCCATCGAGCTGCGCCGCCGCAACGAGCCGGAGGTCGATCCGCTGAGCGGCAAGCCCTTCTCCACGCGGCGGCTGCTGGATTGCTATACGCAGGGCGCGGCGCGGTTCGGCTGGCCGGAGACGCTGCCCAAGCCCGGCACCGTGCGCGAGGGCGACTGGCTGATCGGGATCGGCATGGCGGCGTCGCTGCGGGGCAACTTCACCGTCAACGCCGAAGCGCGCGTGCGGCTGGCGGCGGACGGCCGCGCGACGGTCGAATGCGACATGACCGATATCGGCACCGGCACCTACACGATCCTGGCGCAGGTCGCGGGCGAGATGCTGGGGCTGCCCGTCGACCGCGTCGACGTGCGGCTCGGCGACACCGACCTGCCGCCGTCCGCCGGGTCGGGGGGGTCGTTCGGCGCGGGGAGCGCGGGGTCGGCGGTGGTGCTGGCGTGCGAGGACATCCTGGTCGAGCTTGGCCGACGCATGAACGCCGCGCCCGACGAGCTGGAGCTGAAGGACGGCTGCGTCCGCGCCGGCGGGCGCGAGGTGCCGCTGGCGGAGCTGACGCGCGGCGAGGCTATCGTGGCACATGGCAAGACCGGGCCGGGATCGCAGAGCAAGCGGACCAGCCAGGCGAGCCACGGCGCGCAGTTCGCCGAGGTGGCCGTCAACGCGATCACCGGCGAGGTGCGCGTGCGCCGCATGCTCGGCGTGTTCGACGTCGGCCGCGTGCTCAACGAAAAGACCGCGCGCAGCCAGATCGTCGGCGGCATGGTGTGGGGCATCGCCTATGCGCTGACCGAGCATGCGGTGGTCGACGTGCGCACCGGCCAGTTCGTGACACCCGATTTCGGCGAATACCACGTCGCCACGTCCGCCGACGTGCCGCCGATCGAGGTGTCGTTCATCGAGGAGGTGGACGAGCACGCCAATCCGGTCGGCGCGAAGGGTGTCGGCGAGCTGGGCATATCGGGCGCGGGCGCGGCAGTGGCGAACGCGGTGTACAACGCGTGCGGGGTCAGGGTGTATGATCTGCCGATCACGCCCGACAAGCTGCTCGCCGGGCTGCCGGATGTTTGATCCTCCCCGCCTGCGCGGAGGGGGACCGCTCGGCGCAGCCGAGTGGTGGAGGGGCTTGGCCACGGGTGTCACACTCGGGGAGAGGCCCCACCACCATGCCTGCGGCATGGTCCCCCTCCCCGTGCCGGGGAGGAGCTGATGGCCGAAAACGACTCCGTGATCGCCGCCGCGCAGGCGTGGAAAGGCGAGCCGATGGCGCTCGCCACGGTTGTCTCCACCTGGGGCTCCGCGCCGCGCCCGCGCGGCTCGCACATGCTGGTCCATGCCGACGGTCGGTTCGAGGGCTCGGTGTCGGGCGGGTGCGTCGAGAACGACATCATGGAAACGGCCGCGCAGGCGATCGCGGGCGCGCCGTTTCAGGTGAAACGCTATGGCGTCGCCGATACCGACGCGTGGGAGGTCGGCCTGCCGTGCGGCGGCGAGATCGCGGTGATGGTGCAGCGGGTAGCAGCGGACGGGTTCGATCCCGAGCTGTTCGACCGCATCGCGCAGGCGCGTGGCGAGGGCGGATCGCTGATTGTGCACACCGACCTTTCATCGGGGCTAAGCAGCCAGCGCCCGCTGGAAACGGGCGAGGTGTTCGTCAACCGCTACGACCCGCCGCGCCGGTTGCTGATCGTCGGCGCGGTGCAGATCGCACAGGCGCTGAGCGCGCTGGCCGCGACGCTGGGGGTAGAGACGGTGGTGATCGATCCGCGCGCGCGCTTCCTGACGGCGGAGCGCTTTCCCGGCGTAACGCTGGACGACCGCTGGCCCGACGAGGCGATCGCCGCCTATCGCCCCGGCCCGGCGACCGCAGTGGTGACGCTGTCGCACGACACGAAGATCGACGACCCGGCGCTGCTCGCCGCGCTGGCGAGCCCGGCCGGCTATGTGGGCGCGCTGGGTAGCCGCAGGAGCCACGCGGCGCGGCGCGAGCGACTGGCGGCGGCGGGCGTGTCGCCAGGCGATCTCGACCGCATCGATGCACCCGTCGGACTCGACATCGGCGCGATCGGGCCGTCGGAGATCGCGCTGTCGATCGCCGCCGCGATGATAGGAGCCTGGCATGATCGCGGTTGAGAACACCACGCTGGTGCTACTCGCGGCGGGCCAGTCCACCCGGTTCGGCGACGCGGACAAGCTGGACGAGCCGTTTCTGGGCCGCGCGCTGGGGCTGCATGTCGCGGTCGCGCTGGAAGACATGCCGTTCGCGGAGCGGATCGCGGTCGTCGACAGCTGCCGCATCGATTACGGCGCGCATGGCTATCGTGTCGTGCCCAATCCCGACGCGACCAACGGCATGGCGTCGTCGGTCGCGATCGGCGTCGCCGCCGCGAAGGCACGCGGCGCAGACGCGGTGCTGGTTGCGCTCGCCGACATGCCGCGCGTCACCGCCGCGCATGTCTTTCGCCTGTTCGACGCCTCGACCGGGCCGGACAGCGTGGTCGCGTCGAGCGACGGCACGCATCCGGTACCGCCGGCGCTGTTCGGGCGCGACCGGTTCGACTTCCTGCTGTCGCTGAAAGGGTCGAGCGGCGCGCGCGATCTGGTCCGCGCCGGTCGCCATGTCATCACCTCGCCCGCCGAGCTGATCGACATCGACACCCCCGCGGACCTGGAGCGCCTACGCGAGCTGATCCACTCGCCCGAGGCGATCACGCGCGCGACGGCGCGGCGGACGCGGGAGTAGCGGGTCACGGGGTGGTTCGCCGGGGCACGCCGGACAATGCCGCGCCCTCCGAGCGGTTATTCCAGCTCCAGGATGACCTGATCGACGGCCAGGCTGTCGCCCTGCTTCGCTTCGACCGCCTTGACGCGTCCGGTCTTGCCCGCGCGCAGGATGTTCTCCATTTTCATCGCCTCGACGACGGCGAGCGGCTGACCAGCTTCGACCTTGTCGCCCTCGGCTACGGCGAGGCGGACGAGCAGGCCGGGCATGGGGGCGAGGAGGAAGCGGCTGAGGTCGGGCGGGACTTTTTCAAGGAGGTGGTGCGCATAAGCCGCGACGTGCGCGGGCAGCACGCGCGCCATGTGACTCGCGCCGCGGGTGGTAAGACGCAACCCGGTGCGGGTTTTCGCGACGCGGATGGCGAGCGGTTCGCCCGCGACCTCCACCTCAACCAGCCGATCGCCGGGGGTGTATTCCATCGCCAAATCGAGCGGCTCGGCGTCGACCAGCACCGTGTCGCGGTCGAGCAGCACCTGGTGGTCGCGCTCCCCAATACGCACGACCCACTCGGCGGGCGGGCGCAGGCGCTTGCCGAGCTGGCCGTCGACCCGCCGCGACCGGTCCGCCTGCGCGGTGGCCGCGAACGCCGCGACGGCAGCGAGCGTGCGGATCAGTTCGGGTGCCGCCGGTGCGCCGGTGAAGCCGTCGGGATATTCCTCGGCGATGAAGCCCGTCGTGATCGCGCCCTCGCGAAAGCGCGGGTGCTGCATCAGCGCGGACAGGAAGTCGACGTTGTTGCCGACGCCGGCGATCTCGAACCGGTCGAGTGCCGCGACCTGCGCGTCGATCGCGGCCTCGCGGGTCGGTGCCCAGGTGATCAGCTTGGCGATCATCGGGTCGTAGAAGATCGACACCTCGCCGCCCTCGACGACGCCGTCGTCGACACGGGTGTAGCCGGACAGTTGTCCCTCGACTTCGCTCGGGACGAACGGCGGTTCGGCGTCCCCCTCTCCGTTCGTGCCGAGCGCAGTCGAGGCACCTCTCAGCAAGGGCTCTTGTCGCGCCTCCGCCGCCGGCGGCCGATAGCGCACCAGTCGTCCGGTGCTCGGCAGGAACCCGCGATACGGGTCCTCCGCATAGACCCGGTTTTCCACCGCCCAGCCGTTCAGCGTCACGTCGTCCTGCCCGAACGCCAGCTTCTCGCCCGCCGCGACGCGGATCATCTGTTCGACCAGATCGAGCCCGGTCACCGCCTCCGTCACCGGATGCTCGACCTGCAGCCGGGTGTTCATCTCAAGGAAGTAGAAGCTCTCGCCGGTGGTGTCCGCGCCGGAGACGATCAGCTCCACCGTGCCTGCGGAATAGTACCCCACCGCCTTGGCGAGTGCGACCGCCTGTTCGCCCATCGCCTTGCGCATCTTCGGCGTCACGAAGGGCGACGGTGCCTCCTCCACCACCTTCTGGTGGCGGCGC
>NZ_JAQGLJ010000018.1 GCF_028292945.1 Sphingomonas bacterium
AGCAGCGCCTGATTGGCGTGGATTTCCTCCGCCGCCATCGCCCGCATGTCGGCGTCGCCATCCTGCGTCATGTATTGCAGGCTGTCCGCCTCCTGCCGCAGCCGCCGCACTTCGGCGGCCGCTTCGGCGACCGGCTCCAGCTCGGCATATTCCTTGGACACCTGCACGAAGCGCTCGCCCGACAGGTCCCCCGTCGCCATCAACGCCTGAAGTTCGTCGTGCCGCGCCTCGATCTGCCGTATGCGGTCGGGGGAGATGGTGGTCATTCGTCAGCCATCTCGATGTTGCCGATGATTCCCAAGCGCTTTCCTCCAACGCTCACAGCGTCGGGAGGGCCACCGATTTTGTTGGAGAATGTCAGCGCGCGCACCACATCGAACACGTCCATTCCGCTTTCACGATCTTCGCCGACGACCATCTGCTCGCCCGACTTGAGGTGTTTCAACTCAAGCTCTCCTCGGGACCACCGATCGACATCAACAAAGACGACCGCGTCCACTCCTTGCGCGTTGGCGCGCTGAAGCCGCTTTTTCATACTGCCTTTGAACGCGGTCTCTGCCCTGACGTGATTACGTCGAAGCTTGGCTGCGACCTCCGCAGCGGCAAGCTCTGCATCGGCGTTCACGGGCAGCACGGCCACCGTGCCTTCGATATTCATCTCCCAAGGCTCGCGCGCTAACATCGCCAGCCGCTCCACCCCGGCGGCCCAGCCCACGCCCGGCGTCTCAGGCCCACCGAGCGAGCCGATCAGCCCGTCGTACCTGCCGCCCGCCAGCACCGTCCCCTGTGCGCCGAGCCGGTCGGTGACGAACTCGAACGCGGTGTGCCGGTAGTAATCCAGCCCCCGCACCAGTCGCGGATTGCGGGTCCACTTCACCCCCGCCGCGTCCAGTCCCGCCGTCACCGCGTCGAAGAACGCGCGCGCCTCCGACGTCAGGAACGCGTCGATGTCGGGCGCGGAGTCCGCCGCCGGGCGGTCGCGCGGGTCCTTGGAATCGAGGATGCGGAGCGGGTTCTTCTCCAGCCGCGCGATGCTCTCGTCCGACAGCTCGCCGCGCCGGCCCTCGAAATGCGCCACCAGCGCCGCGCGCCAGGCGTCGCGTGTTTCGGCATCTCCGAGGGTGTTGAGTTGCAGCGTCACGCCCTCGATGCCCAGCTCGCTCAGCAACTGGTCCGCCAGCACCAGCAGCTCGACGTCCGCCGCCGGCTCGGCCGCGCCGATCACCTCGGCGTCGATCTGGTGGAACTGGCGGAACCGACCCTTTTGCGGGCGCTCGTAGCGGAACACCGGGCCGCTGGTCGCCAGCTTCATCGGTGCATGCTGCTGCCATCCATTGCTGATGTAGGCGCGCGCGATGCCAGCGGTGAACTCGGGCCGCAGCGTCAGCGAGTCTCCGCCGCGATCGGGAAAGCTATACATCTCCTTTGACACAACATCCGTCGTCTCGCCGATCGAGCGCGCGAATACCTCCGTCGCCTCGAACACCGGCACGTCGATACGCTGGAAACAATAGAGAGCACGCACCCGCTCGAAGCTCGCCAGCACATGCGCGAACCGGCGCTGCTCCTCGAAGGCGATGTCCTGGGTGCCGCGCACGCGTTGAGGTGTCTTGCTCATGAAGCGCGCGTCTCTAAGCGAGCAACAGCCAAGCGGCAAATTGCGCCGCGCCTTCCCTTCGCGCGGCCCTTCGGCTAAGGGCAGCGCGCCTTCTCACATGAAAGACGTTGTTTGGCCAAGGAAGAACTGCTCGAGATGCGTGGCCGCGTGGTGGAGTTGCTCCCCAACGCGATGTTCCGCGTGCAGCTCGAGAACAATCACGAGATTCTCGGCCACACCGCTGGCAAGATGCGCAAGAACCGCATCCGCGTGCTGACCGGCGACGAGGTGCTCGTCGAATTGACGCCGTACGACCTGACCAAGGGCCGTATAACCTACCGGTTCATGCCGGGCCGCGGCGGTCCGGGGCCGCAATAGGCCTTCCGTCATGCCGGCTGCAGCCGGCATCCATCGCGCCTCAAGCGCAGCGCCCCGGGGAGAGTTGGATCTCGGCTCGAGGCCGAGGTGACGAAAAATGAACATCGTCCTCGCCTCCTCCTCCCCGCGTCGCCTCCAGCTGCTCGCGCGGCTAGGGATTACCCCCGGGCGCATTGTCTCCCCAGCGATCGACGAGACCCCGCTCAAGACCGAGGTCCCCCGCGCCTACGCACTCCGACTCGCCATCGCGAAAGCGCAGGCCGTGACGCGCGAACCTGGCGAGATCGTGCTCGCGGGCGACACCACCGTGGCGCTCGGCCGCCGTATCCTGCCGCCCGCCGACACGCCCGACCTGCAGCGCGAACTGCTCGGCAAACTGTCTGGCCGCCGCCATCACGTCCTCTCCGCCGTGTGCGTCATCGATGCCGCCGGGACCGCGCGCACCCGGCTCGCCGACACGGTCGTCGCGTTCAAGCCGCTCTCGCCCGCCGAGATCGACGCCTATGTTGCCGGTGGCGAGGGGCTGGGCAAGGCGGGCGGCTATGCCGTGCAGGGCTATGCCGAGGCGTTCGTTCGTTTCCTGTCGGGTTCGCATTCCGGCGTGATCGGGCTCCCGCTGTTCGAGACCCGTGCGCTGCTGAAGACGGCCGGGCTGCCGCTTGCCTGAGTGGCTGTATGAGGCCGGCATCGGCGAGAACCGCGCCGCCCTGGTCGCGGACGGGCAGATAGTTGAGGCGGCGATCGAGCTGGACGGCCTGCGCGTCGGCCATATCGCCCGCGCCCGCCTGATCGAGCGCGCCATCGTGCGCCTCGACAGCGGTGAAGAGGCGCAACTCACCGGCGCGCCGGGCGGAGCAGCCCAAGGTTCCAGCGATGCGCAGCGTCGTTGGAAGGGCTGCGGAGGGGTGGCGGAGGGCGGCATGCTCACCGTGGCGATCACGCGCGAGGCCATTCCGGAGCCGGGTCGTGTCAAGCCGCCCCGCGCGGTCGCCACCGATGCGGCTCCGATGCCCGGTCCCGACCTGCTCGCGCGAATCACCGCGACGGGCCTGCCGGTCCGCCATGCGACAGCGCACGGGGCGGACACGCTGGAAGCGGCCGGGTGGACCGAGCTGCTCGAGGAGGCCGCGCACGGTGACATTCCTTTCACCGGCGGCGCGCTGCGGATGACGCCGACGCCCGCCATGACGCTGTTCGACGTCGACGGCAGCGCGCCGTTGGAGCCGCTGGCCGTGCGCGCGGCGGCGGCGGTGGCGCTCGCGATCCGGCGCCACGGCATCGGCGGATCGATCGGGATCGACTTTCCGACGTTGGGCGGCAAGGCGGCGCGCATGGCCGTCGCGACCGCGCTCGACGCCCACCTGCCGCCACCGTTCGAGCGCACCGCGGTCAATGGCTTCGGCTTCCTGCAGATCGTCCGGCCGCGCCCGCGCGCGTCTTTGCCCGAGCAGCTCCGCGCCGACCCGGTCGCCGCCGCCGCCCGTGCGACGCTGCGTCGGCTGGAACGCGAGCCCGGCCCGACCCACCGCCATCGTCTACCGCCGGCCGTGCTGGCCTATCTGCTTGCCCGCCCCCACTGGCTTGCCGAGCTGGCGCGGCGTACCGGTCGTCATCCCGATCTCGAGAGCGCCTGATGCCCGCCCCCACCTGCCCGATCTGCGACAAGCCGGTGCGCCCCGAGCATCAACCCTTCTGCTCGCGCGGCTGTCGCGACCGCGATCTGCTGAAATGGCTGTCGGACGGCTACAGCGTTCCAGTGAACCCCGCCGAAGAGGAAGACGGGCTGGACAGCCCGGACCCGCGCCCCTAAGGCCGCGCTTCGATCGTTCACGACGGTCAGCCCTGGTAGCTCAGTGGTAGAGCAGACGACTGAAAATCGTCGTGTCGGTGGTTCGACTCCGCCCCGGGGCACCACCGCGCAGGCTGGCCGCATTTAGCCGAGCTAAATGCGGACTCAGCCAAGCGCGGCCGGCGCAAAGCGACTGGCGAGTCACGGGTCTGGCCCGTGACCGCCCCTCGCCGCATCCTTCTTCACAGAGGGTCTGACGACAGCCTCGTTGGCGGGCTCGTTTGATCAACATTGCACATTCTCCACGGCACCCGACCCGCCCGCAAACGTTAGGCATCGAGCAGTGGTGGAGCGCCTCATGTCAGAAACATCTAGTCGATCACCCAACGCGGCGACGCTGAGCCTGGTAGCCGCGACAGGCGCGCTCGCCGGCTGGTGGTGGCAGAGCCGCAGCCGCGAAGCCGCGGTGGAGGAGCGCACCCGCGTCCGACTGCGCGCGTGGAGCATGCGGTGATGCGCATCCACCATCTCAACTGCGGCACCTGCTGTCCGGCCGGTGGGCGACTGTTCGACGGGCGCAGCGACGCAGCGCAGGGCGTGCTGGTGTGCCATTGCCTGCTGATCGAGACGGATCGCGGGCTGGTCCTGATCGACACCGGCTTTGGCGCCAAGGATGTCGATCACCCATCCCTGCGCCTGTCGCCCTTCTTCCTCGGCCTGAATATTCCGCAGCTGCGCGCGGCGGAGACAGCGGTGGCGCAGGTTCGCGCACTGGGCTTCGACCCCGCCGACGTGCGGCACATCGTCGTGACGCACCTCGATTTTGACCATGCCGGCGGGCTGGAGGACTTTCCCAATGCCACCGTTCACGTCACCGCGCGGGAAAGGGAGGTGGCGGATCAGGGGAATGGCGGCGCGTTCGTGGGCACCCGGCGGTATCGGCCCCAACAGTGGAACGAGGTGGAGAACTGGCAGCTCTATCCGCTCGGCGGCGGCGAGCCCTGGTTCGGGTTCGATTCCGTGCGCGATCTCAAAGGTCTGCCGCCGGAAATACTGCTGGTGCCGCTGGCGGGACACACGTGGGGCCATAGCGGCGTCGCGGTCCAGGAGGACGGCGGCAAATGGCTGTTCTACGCTTCCGATGCCTATTTCTATCGCGGCGAGATCGGCAGTGAGGACTATGAATGCCCGCCCGGCCTGCGTGGCTATCAGCGGCTGATGAACGTCGATGCGGCGGCGCGCCTCGCGAACCAGCGGCGCGTTCGCGAGTTGTCACTGACCCACGGCGACAAGGTACGCATTTTCTGCGCGCATGATGTCGTGGAGTTCGAACTGTTGAGCGGGCGTCGCTATGATGCGCCGGCGAGTCGGACTGCGCTGGCGGAGCACGGCCGCTGAGCTAGGCGTCGCGGCAAAGCCGCGCCGTGACGTCGAACGGGAGCGCTGCGCTTCCCGCCGGCCGAGCTGGCGCGTCTCGTCCGCAGCTACGCTGGGGCGTGCGCGCTGGCGCTAGACCTTGGCGGCGTAGATCATCCGGCCTTCGCCCATCCGGCGAAACACCTCGGCCAGCTCGCTCTCGCCGACGGCGAAGCAGCCCTGGCTGCGACCCAGCATGCCGTGGGTGCGGAGCATCGAGGCATTGGCGTACCACGCCGAATGGACCACGATCGCGCGCTGCAAGGCCTGATCGTTGGTCGGGTCGAGCCCGATCAGCCGCTGCGAATGACCATGCTTGCCGGTATAATAGCTAGAGGTCAGGAAGGCGCCCTCTGACGAGGCGTTGGAGCCTTCCTGATTGGAAAAGCGCTGCAGCCACCCGGTGTGACGCGGGTCGGAGCCGCTGCCGTGCGACACCAGGAACGACTTGGACTGGCCGCCCTCGAGATCGATGAGGTGGAAGCGCGGCTGCGCGGACGGGGCGGCGAAATCGGCGATGGCGACGCGGTCGCGCCGGACGCGCGAGCCCTGCCGGTCGAGCGATGCCAGCGCGCGGCGCAGCAGCTCGGGCCGAACCACCTTGGACGAGGTCCGCGGCGCGGCGAAAGGCCGCGGTGAAGGCAGCGGGGGCTGCGACTGTGGCACCAGCTGACCCTGGGTGAGCTTCTGCAGCGACGCCGATACCGCGCTCGGCACCGCCATCGCGCCCGCAAGCACCAGACCGTTCTTCACCACCGCACGACGGCCATGGCTAGAGTTCAGCACATCCAGCATCGACAAAAGCTCCCAACCGCAACGAATATATAGCAGGACCAAGGTGAACTTTCTGTAGCGATTTCGAGAGCTTGCGGCATTCCGCGCTCCATTCGGCGCGCGCGGGAAACGACTGGGCGCAGCAGGTCGGTGAACCTGATCCAGGTTTGTGCGTTCAGAGCGGGTCAGAGGAGTTCAGCGTATGTCAAGCGTAAAGTGGTCGACCGCGCTCGTCGCGGCCGTGCTGGTCGGGTTCGCGTCGCCTTCATGGGCGAAGGGTGATGACTCGATCACGGTCGAGGTTGCAGCTGCATCGCTCTCTCCCAACGAATTCGTCTGGAACGACGTTGCGACCACCGATCCGGTGCGCGTCGTGATCAACGTCGCCGAGCAGCGCGCCTATGTCTATCGCGGCGAAGTGCTGGTCGCGGCCACGACCGTTTCGACGGGCAAGTCGGGCAAAGACACGCCGTCGGGCACCTTCACGATCTTGCAGAAGAAGATCGACCACCGCTCCAATCTCTACGACGACGCGCCGATGCCGTTCATGCAACGGCTGACCTGGGACGGCGTCGCCATCCATGCCGGCAAGAACCCCGGCTTTCCCGCGTCGCACGGCTGCGTCCGCGTGCCGCTCGCCTTTGCCAAGAAGCTGTACGGCATAACGTCGGTGGGTACGACGGTGACCGTGGTGGGCGCGGATGGCGAGATCGCGCCGCTGGTCTATGATGGGTCGGGCACGAGCCGTGAAACCGCCAAGGCGAACAAGTCGGGCCTGCAGCTGGCGCTGAACTAGACCATGATCCAACGCCGCTGAATGGGCCTTCCCCGACGGAAGTCGGGGGTCCAGTCGGCCGCACCGCGGACTGGACCCCGGCTTCCGCCGGGGAGGCGTCTCAGCCAGGTTGAATCATACTCCAGTCCGTCGCCGCCGAAAGCTGCCCCGTGCGACCAGCAGACCTAGCGCCAGCAGCACCAGCGGCGTTGCCCAGAGCAGCCCGGTCGCAGCCGAGAAGGGCGGATCGTAGCTGACGTAATCGCCATAGCGTGCGATCAGCCAGCGCCGCACCGCCTCGGGCCGTTCGCCCTTCTCGATGCGGTCGCGCACCAGCCGGCGCATGTCACCGGCCATGTCGGCATCGGAGTCGGCGATCGATTGGCCCTGACACACCAGGCACCGCAGCGTCTCCATCAGCGCGCGCGCCGATCGCTCCCGCGCCGGATCGCGCAGTTGCGTGTGCGCAAGATCAGGGCTCGCGGCGAGCAGCAGCAAGGCGAGCGACGCGCTCATGGCCGCACCCCCGCCATGGCGGCGAGCACGGCCACGTCCTCCGCGCGGATGTCGCCGATGTGCTGGTGCAGGATGACCCCGCTCGCGTCGATCACGAACGTCTCGGGCACCCCCGACGAGCCGAGCAGCAGTTGCACCTGCCCGCCCTTGTCGTCGCCGATGCGCTGGTACGGATCGCCATGACGTCGCAGGAAGTCGGCCACCGCCGGGGCGGTGTCGCGGACCGCAATCGCGTCCACCGCCACCCCCATATCCTTGAGGCGCAGCAATTGCGGCGCCTCGGCGATGCACGGCAGGCACCAGCTCGCGAACACGTTGAGGAGCCGTGGCCCACCGGCGAACCCGGCCGTGGTCGTGCCCGCGCGGCCCGGCAACAGCGGCGGCAAGGCGAAGCCCGGCAGCCGCTGCCCGACCAGCGCGGAACGCACGGTGCGGTCCGCGGGCTTCCACAGCCCCGCCGCCACCATCGCCAGCAGGCCGAGGAACACCAGCAGCGGGATCCAGAGTAGCGGCCGCCTCACGCGAACACCGGCCGCGGCGCCACCCGTCGCTCGCGCCGCCAGCGACCGACCAACGACAGCAATCCGCCCAGCGCGATCAGCGCGCCGCCGAACCAGATCAGCGTCACGAACGGCTTCCACCACAGCCGCAGCTGCCAGCGCCCGTCCGGCGCCTGCTGCCCCAGCACGGTGTAGAGCTGGCCGTCCCAGCTGGTCAGGATGGCGGATTCGCTGGTGGTGGTCGGCGGATCGGAGAAGGTCCGCTGCTGCGGCAACAGCACGTTGGTATCGTCGCCCCGGGTCGCGTCGAGCCGCGCCTGCAACGCCGACCAATTCTCGCCGATAACGGGAGAGATGCCGCGCAACGTGACTTGGTACGGCCCGACCGTCGCCGGCTCGCCCACGCGGGCGGCGACCAGCCGCTCGACGGTGAACGACGCGTCGCTGGCCATCCCCGCAAGGCTGACTGCGATGCCGAGATGCGCAACGACCATGCCCCAGGTGAACAGGGGCGTGCGGCGCAGGTCGCGGCCCCACAGCGGTGCGACGCTCGCCACCGCCAGCCCGATCGCGAGCGCCAGTCCGGCGAGCGGCAGCCACCCCATGCTCGTGCCCGCGACCAGCAGCGCCGCCGACAGGGCCGCCGCCGCCAGCGGCCATGTCACGCGCGCCAGCGCCGCTTGCGCCCGGTCGCGCCGCCAGCGCAGCAGCGGTCCGATCGCCATGACCATGACCAGCAGCAACGCGACCCATCCCGTGGCCTTGTTGAAGAA
The DNA here is from genome assembly GCF_028292945.1 of Sphingomonas bacterium. Classification (GTDB taxonomy): domain Bacteria; phylum Pseudomonadota; class Alphaproteobacteria; order Sphingomonadales; family Sphingomonadaceae; genus Sphingomonas. The sequence goes on from NZ_JAQGLJ010000018.1 coordinate 8,519, forward strand.
GGGCGGGCCGACCGACAGCTGCACGCCGAAACCCGCCGCCGCCAGCGGGTACAGCGTCCCGATCAGCACCACGCCGAGGATGACGCACAGGAGCAGGTTGTTGACCACCAGCGCGCCCTCGCGGCTGACCGGCTCGAACACCGCCCCTGCCCGCACTGCGCCGATCCTTGAGGCGAACAGCGCCAGCGCGCCGCCGATATATAGCGCCAGCAGAGCCAGGATGAACGCGCCCCGCTCCGGATCGACGGCAAAGGCGTGCACGCTGGTGAGGATACCCGACCGGACCAGGAACGTGCCCAGCATCGACATCGAGAACGCCACCACCGCCAGCATCACGGTCCAGGCCCGCAGGCCGTCGCGGGTCGCCAGCACGCTCACCGAATGGAGCAGCGCGGTGGCCGCCAGCCACGGCATCAGCGAGGCGTTCTCGACCGGGTCCCAGAACCACCACCCGCCCCAGCCGAGCTCGTAGTATGCCCAATAGCTTCCCGCCGTGATGCCCAGCGTCAGCATCACCCACGCGCCCAGCACCCACGGTCGCATAGCGCGCGCGAACGCCGGCCCGACATCGCGCGTGACGAGCGCGCCGACCGCGAAGGAAAAGGCGACGCTCAGCCCGACATAGCCCGCGTAGAGCGTCGGCGGATGGAACGCCAAGCCGGGGTCCTGCAGCAGCGGGTTCAGCCCCTGCCCGTCCGCCGGCGCGGTGGTCAGGCGGGCGAACGGGTTGGAGGCGAACAGCAGGAAGGCATAAAAGCCCAGCGCGATCAGCGCCTGCGCGCCCAAGGTGGCAATCAGCGTCCGCTCCGCCAGCCGCCGCTCCAGCAACGCCACCGCGCTGCCCGCCAGCCCCAGGATGGTTACCCACAGCAGCATCGATCCTTCGTGGTTCCCCCACGCGCCCGCGACCTTGTAGATCCACGGCTTCGCAGAATGGCTGTTCGTGGCGACCAGCTGGACGCTCATGTCGGACTGCGTGAAGACGACGAGCAGCAACAGCATGGCGAGCGCGACAAGCGCCCCCTGCACCGCTGCGACCGGACGCACGGCAGCCGCGAGTTGCTCGGCTGCGCTTTCTTCCCGCGTTCGCCCTGAGCTTGTCGAAGGGCCTCCTCCTCCACTCTCGAGCGCAGGCTGACCTTCGACAAGCTCAGGCCGAACGGAGAAGCGTGTTGTTCGCAGGGCCAACCCGGCCAGCACGAGCTGCAACACGGCCAGCGCTGCGGCCAGCCACAGTGCCGCGAGGCCCGCCTCGGCGATCATCGCTCCAGCGTCTTCGTCTCGTGCAGCGCGCCCTTCACCTGCGGCGGCATGTACTTCTCGTCATGCTTGGCCAGCAGTTCGGACGCGACGAAGCTGCCGTCGGGGCGGAATTGCCCCTCCGCCACCACGCCCGATCGCTCGCGGAACAGGTCCGGGACGATGCCGGCGAAGGTGACGGGCGTGGTCGCCTGGCCGTCGGTCACCGTGAACCGCACCGTCACCCCGTCGGGTGCGCGCGCGATCGAGTTCGCCGCGACCATCCCGCCCAGCCGCACTGCCCGGCCCAGCGGCAGCCCCTGCGCCCGCGCGTCGGAGGGCGAGTAGAAGAATGCCGCCTGATCCTTCAGTGCCGAAAGCGCGAGCAGCGCCGCCGCGACCACCGCCGCCACGGCGAGCAGAACCAGCGTCAGCCGCTGATGCTTCGCCTTCACCGGTCGCTCCCGGGTTGTTCGGCCCGGCGCATGGCCAGCCAGCTCGCTAGCGTCAACGCGCCCGCCCCGCCGAGCATCACCGTGTAGGCGGCGATCACGAACGTCCACTGGCTCATCCGCGCGCCATCCGCCGCAGCCGGGCCTCGCTGCGCGCCCGCGCGAGCAGCGTGCGCATCCGCATCATCACCACGCCCATGAACAGCAGCGTGAAACCCGCCACCGTTAGCCGCAGCGGCCACAGGATGGTCTCGTCGATGCTCGATTGGGTCAGGCCGATGCTGGCGCCCTGGTGTAGCGAATTCCACCACACCACCGAATAGCGGATGATCGGCAGCAGCACCGTGCCCGCGATGCCGAACACCGCCGGCACGCGCCCGTCGCCGCCGCGCTCGGCATCGGCCCGCGCCAAGGCGATGTAGCCCGCATAAATGAAGAACAGCAGCAGCATGGACGTCAACCGCCCGTCCCATTGCCACCAGGTCCCCCAGGTCGGCCGTCCCCAAATCGATCCTGTGAGGAGGCACAGGCCCGCGAACACCATCCCCGGCACCGCAAAGGCGCGCGCGGCGATCGCGGCGAGCGGGTGGCGCCAGACGAGCAGCGCGATGCTCGACCCCGCAATCCCGCTCCACCCGGCAAGGCCGAGCCATGCCGCCGGGACATGGATGTACATGATGCGCACCGTCTCGCCCTGCAGATAGTCGGGCGGCGTCCGCGTCAGCCCTGCCCAGCACCCAACGGCGATCAGGGCGAGCCCCGTCCAGACCAGCACCGGCGTCAGCGGCCGGGCGATCTTCAGGAAGCGAGCGGGGTTGGCGAGGGCATGAAGCGCGGGCACGGTCGCCAGCGCAGATAGGCGCAAATGCCTGGTCCGTCACCCCCGGGGTGCGCCGGTATTAGGCATCGCTAGACCCTAATCATGGCTCCACCGTCCAGACGGAACACCAGTGCCGCATGTTCGACCAGGATCGGGCGGTGCGCGATCACGACCCGCGTGATCGACAACCCCGCCAGCATCTCGCCGATCGCGCGCTCGTTCTCCTCGTCGAGGTTGGCGGTGCCCTCGTCCAGGAACAGCGCGTCGGGATTGCGGTACAGCGCGCGCGCCAGCATGATACGCTGGCGTTGCCCCGACGAGAGCGCCGCACCCATGTCGCCGACCAGGCTCTGGTACCCCATTGGCATCGCCGTGACGGTGTCGTGGATGCGCGCCATGTGGGAGGCGTCTTCGATGAGCTGTTGATCGGGATGGGGATCGAAGAAGGCGATGTTGTCGGCGAGCGTGCCGGTCAGCAGGTGATCGTCCTGCAACACCGCGCCCAGGCGTGCGCGCCATGCCGCGGTGTTGGCCGGGGTAAGCGGCTGCCCGTCGATCAGCAATTTGCCCGAGGTCGGAACGAGCAGTCCCAGCAGGATGCGCATCAGCGTCGTCTTGCCGGCACCCGACGGTCCGGTGATGGCCGCGAATTCACCGGCGGGGATGTGGAAGTCGCAGTCCTTCAGAATCGCGGGATCGTTGGGCGAGTAGGCGAAGCTCAGCTTCTCGGCGCGGATATCGGGCGGCGGCAGCGCGCCACGCCGCGGCGCCGCAGCGGCGACGTTCTCGCGCGGGTGCGCCACAATGTCGCTGAGCCGTTCCAGATGGATCGAGAGCAGCCGGTAGTTCTCGCCGTGGTCGACCAGCGACGTGGCGCTCGAGATGAAGCTTGCGCGATACGCTAGGAAGGCCACCAGTGTGCCGACGGTCATGTCGTTGCCGATGACGGCGCGCGCGGCGAGATAGACGGTCAGCAACAGCCCGAGCCCGAACAACAGCACTTCCACCAGACGCGTACCGATCTTGTAGATCTGCTCGTGATAATCCGCCGACACCACCTGCGCGTACCGGTTGCGCCAGCCGTTCTCGCGCATTGCCTCGTGGACGTGCAGCTTGATCGACCGGATCGCGCGGATGCTTTCCATGAGGAACGTCTCCTCACCGGCGCGCGCGATGATCTCCTCCTCGGTCCGGCGGCGGAGTGCCGGGTACATGAGGGTGCGGAATATCAGATACAGCACCACCGTCGCGACCGTCAGCAGCGCGAGCTGGACGTTGAGCAGCGCCATCACCACCAGCGTGGTCAGCGCCAGGATCGCGTCGATGGCCGCGTTGACGAAGCCCGTGGTCAGCAACGACTGGATAGGCTGGGTCGAACCGAACCGCGACAGCAGATCGCCGACATGGCGCGATTCGAAATAGCTCATTGGCAGGCGGAGCAGGTGGCGGATCACATTCCCGCCCAGCTGAAAGGCGATCGACTGGCCCAGCGTCAGCACCACCCAGGATCGCAGCGCCGCGAGCGCGCCGTTCAGGACCTGCACGACCGCGAACCCGGCAAGCAGCAGACCGAGCAGGTTCAGATCGCTCTGCCCGATCGCTTCGTCGATCGTGAGCTGCATGAAGAACGGCAGGATCAGCGTGGTGAGCTGCAGCAGCAGCGACAGCGCGAAGACCTGCGCCAATGCGGCCCGATACCCCGACAGCCGGCTCCACAGATCGCTGAGCCTGGTGGTCACGCGCGCGTCGACCGACTTGAAATCGGGTGACGGCGTGAGTTCGAGGGCCACGCCGGTGAAATGCCGGCTGAGCTTTTGCAGACCCATGGTGCGGCGGCCGGACGCCGGGTCGAGGATCGTCGCGGTGCGACCCTTCAGCGCCTCCAGCACGACGAAATGATTCAGATCCCAGTGCAGCATCGCGGGCAGCTGCAACTGCCCGAGTTCGTCCAGGTCCAGTCGCAGCGCGCGAGGCGCCAGCTCCAGTTCGGAAGCGACCGCCACCAGCTCGCTGATCGTCGCGCCCTTCATCGACCCCGGAAAGCGCCGCCGCAGTCCGCCGACGTTGACCCGGTGACCATGATGGGCGGCGATCATGGCGACACACGTCAGCCCGCACTCGGCGCCTTCCGACTGCAGCATCGGCTGCATGCGACGGTGCCAGGGTCCCTCGAAACTCATGAGCGCATCGCCCGCAGGACCGGATCGAGGAACACTTCCCACAGCGCGCGACGCTCAAGCAGGAGGCTCGCGGACAAGGTCATCCCGGCGCGCAGCGGACGATCGGCGGCGGGTTCGTCGATCGCGACGCGGATCCGGAATACGGGCTCGGTGATGCCGAGCCCAGGCTCCAGCGCGGCGGCTTCGGTGGGCACGCTGGCAATCGCCGTGACCGTGCCCCGGCTCGCACCATATTTCTGATAGGGGAAGGCATCGAACAGCAGGCGGACCTGCTGGCCCGGCCGGACGAAGCCGATCGCACGCGACGGTGCGAACAGCTGCACCTCGGCCCTCCCGCCGCGCGGCAGAACCGTGACCAATGAGCTGTCGGGTCCCGCCCGAAGCCCCACGCGCGCGGAGACGTCGCCGACCGTGCCCGAGACGGGGGCGGTGAGGACCAGACGATCCTGCCGGAGCAACGCAGCGCGCTGTTCGGCGAGCGCGCCACGGCGGAGCGCGATCTCCGACACCGATTGGTTCGCAGCGATGCGACGAACCGCGACGCGATTGTCGATCGCCCGCAACGCCTCGCGCTGCGCGATCAGCCGTTCGGTCACGCCTTCCAGATCGAGCCGGCGGGCGAGCAGGCCAGCGCGGCTTTCCTCGACCTGACGCTGCGTGCCCGCACCCTGTTTAGACAGCCGGATGCTGCGGCGCGCGTCCGATTCGGCGAGCGCGATCTGATCCGTGCCGAGCGCCAATTGCCGCTCCAGCGAGGCGATGGTGGACTCCAGCCCTGCCCTTTGTTCCTGCATCCCGCCGGACTCGGCCGAGCCGAGCGCGGTGGCGAGCGCCTGTTGACGGGCAAGCTCCTGATCCTGCCGCCACAATTCGCCGAGCTGGGTCGCGACCCCTTCGCCACCGCCCGCGCTGCCCTGCGTCATGGCGACAGTGACGAGCGGTGCCCCGGCGGCGACTTGCTGCCCCTCCGTGACGTGCACCATCCGCACCGCCGCGACCGCCGGCGGGTAGACGCGCGCGATTCCGGATGCCTGTGCGACCAGACCACGTACCTGCGCCTTGCTGTCATAGCGGCCAAACAGGAGCAGCAGGATCAGCGCGCCGACCACCGCAGCCAAAAGCGCCGTGTAGATCCGCGAGCCTGGTGGTACAGCGGCGACCACCGTCCCGGTAAGCCGGTCCCGTCGCGCCTCGATCACCTCGTCGCGGAAGAGTTTGGTCGCCATACTCGTCGGCGCTAACGCCCAAGGCTCAAAGCAAGGTTAAGGCCGCGGAAGTCATCTTCACGCGCAGGTTTGCCCATCCTTAACTCGCCCGCGCTAGGCCGGCCGCTATGAGTGCGCCGATCCGTACGTTCCTGCTGGGCCTGGCTGCGGTCGCCGGCTGTGCGCCGCATGTCCAGACGCCGGCCGCCGTGCCCGTGACGGCAGCGCGCTGGCGCGATGCATCGCCCGATACGGGAGCGCCCGATACGGGAGCGCCCGATACGGGAGCGCTGGTCACCACCTGGCGGGCATTCGGGTCACCCGAACTCCTGGAACTCCTTGCCCGAGCCCGAGCACGCAATGCCGATCTCGCGATCGCGACGGCGCGCCTCGTTCAGGCGCGCGGCCAACTTGGCTTGGCCCGCGCCGCCGGCCGCCCGACGCTTTCCGGCGCGGTGGATGCGGGGCTCGGCCGGACCGGTCGAACGGGCTTTCGCGCCGACGACCGAACCGTCGGCCTGAACATCGCCTACGACGTCGATCTCTTTGGGCAGGCCCGCGCGGGCAAACGGGCGGCGCGAGCCCGGCTGGCGGCATCCACCTTCGATCGCGAAGCCACGATGCTGGTCGTTGAAGCCGAGGTCGCGCGTGCCTTTATCGAGCATGCGGGCCTGGGCGCCCGCCTGCGGCTGCTTGCGCAGGGGCTGACCAACGCACGCGAGCTGGACCGCATCATCGGGGTGCGGGTGCGCGAGGGCGCCGCCACGCGCGTCGAATCCGGGCTGCAACGCATCGAAGTCCGGCGCATCGAAGCCGAAATCTCCAGGCTTGAGGAGGCGCAGGCGCGGACCCGCAACGGACTGGCCGTGCTGGTGGGAGACGAAGCGCCCAGCTTCGCGATGCCCGCGACACGGTGGGAAAGCCTGCATCCGCCCGCGATCTCCGCGGCGCAGCCCGCAACTCTGCTCGTTCGCCGACCCGACATCCGCGCGGCCGAGGCGAGGATCGCCGCTGCGGCGGGGGATGTCTCGGAGGCGCGCGCCGCCTTCCTTCCGTCGCTTCGCCTCGCGATGGGAGCGGTCCTCGAGACCGGGCCGCTCGGCGTCGCGCTGTCCGCGATCACGGGGCTGGTTGCCCCCATTTTCGATGGCGGTCGCCGGCGCGGGCAGCTCGACACCGCCACCGGAGTCCAGCTCGAAACCGTTGAACAATATCGCCGAGGACTTCTGGTTGCGCTCGGCGAAGCGGAGAACGCGCTGGCCGGTGTCGCTCAATCCGCCCGGCGTTCAGCGCTTCTGAACGAATCGGTCACGGTTGCGCGTGAGACCGCCCGCCTGGCCCGCAGCCAATATGTCGAGGGCGCCGCCGACCTGCAGGTAGTGCTCGACGCCCAGCGCGGCGCGCTAGACTTCGCCGAAGCCGCCGTTGTGGCGCGTCAGGACCGGCTCATCTCGGCCATCGACCTGTACCGCGCGCTGGGTGGTCACCCTTCTTCAGCCCTGTGAGATCCGCCATGAATCAGCCCTTGCCGCAGTCCGCCCCTGCTCCGTTCACCTTTCGCGTGAACCCCAAGCTCGACTTGCCGGCGCTAGCCGCGATCTACGTTGCCGCCGGTCGCGTGCGAATCGGCAACTTCCTGAGTCCGGAGGGGCTGCCCGAGTTCTACGATGATCTGGAAGCTCGCGACGACTGGTGGCACCTCATGCGCACGCGCGACGGTGTGCTCGAATTGGATGGCGCGGCAAAGGCGGCGATGACGGACGAACGTCGCGCGGAGTTAGACGCGGAAGTGCTCACGCTGGCGCGCACTCAGTTCCAGTACCGCTATGAAGGCGTGCGCGTTCCCGACCACGACGCGACCGATACGAACGATCCGCTCACCGCCTTTGCCGAACTGATGTCGAGCGAGCCGATGCTGGAGCTGTTGCGTGCGATCACGGGGGCGACGGCGCTGTCGTTCACCGATGGTCAGGCGACTGCTTATGGGCCGGGAGATTTCCTGACCTGCCATGACGACGATGTCGCGGGCAAGAACCGGCTCGCCGCTTACGTCTACGGCCTGACGCCGGGCTGGCGGGTCGATTACGGCGGCGTGCTGCTCTTTCACGAGCAGGACGGATCTCACATCGCGGGTCATGTTCCGCGCTTCAACACGCTTGACCTGTTCGCCGTGCCGCAGCTGCACAGCGTGTCGATGGTAACACCTGCGGCGCCCCATCGGCGGTATGCGGTGACCGGATGGTTGCGGGCGGGCGATCGCTGAACGCCGTATCGCAGCAGCTGATCTGGACCGCAATTAGAGAGAGTAATATGACCGGCGCGGCGCTGCCAGCGCCGATCATGACATCGACGCTTAGCGAACCTGGCTGAAGTCCTTGTCGCCGGGAGTGTCGCCCGAACCGCCCGGTGCGGCGAGGTTGGGAGCGTCCGAGCCGTTGCCGAAGCCATTGTTGCCCTTGCCGCGCTTGGTCTTGGTCTTGGTCTGGGGGCATTCGCACGAAGGCGCGGTGGGCGAATCGCCGGTGCCGCTAACCATGCTCAGCTCGACCAGTTCAAGATAGCGCATCGAAGATCTCCGTTGGGTACCAAGTAATCGGCCGTCCGAGTCGACCGCTTTTCAATACTCCACGTGGCTAAGCCGGTCCGGAGAGTTCGGACCATAGCTGAAATCTAAGCGTCCCTGCTTGGGTCAAACTGCCCAACCGTAACGATTGCATGGATTGATGGTTAATCTAGCCAGCGAGCTCACATACTTTCTGCCGATGGCGCCGGCACCGCGACGCAATCCCGGGCGGGGATGCGACCGCTAGCCATGGCCATGCTGCGCACCGATGCCGATTGCTCGGCCAGCGGTCGCGATCGGTGCGACCAGTGTCGCCGTTGAGCGTTGAGCGCTGAGCGACCGAAACTGGAGAGAGCAATGACCGACCCGACTAGAGCCGACATCTCCTTGGACAGTCTGAGCGAACTGCCGATACAACCTACCGGCTCCGGCGTGGCGGATCTTGAGATCGCGTATGAGCAAATGAAGTTGGCTGAGGACGCCGGCTCCCCTCCTGGGAACGCCGATATGACGGGCCAGCTTGCCGCCGGCGATCAAAGCCGGGCGCAGTTGCCACCAGGCGAGATCGAGGTCGAGAGCGCAGCACACCCGAGCTGACCAGGAGATGGCCTCGTCTCGGGTGCGCCTGGACGTGCCGGACTGCGCAAAGCGGACCTTTGCCCGTGCCGTCGCCATGTTCCTGTTCCTGATCAGGAGCCACAAATAGCGGAGCCACCGCTGGTTCGGGACTGCCGATCATTGTGCTCACGCACGAGCAGCGTGCGCGGCTGCTGTAATCGAGACTCCGGCAACACGCAGTACAACCGCCGGCATGGCGCAGGCGCCGGAAACGCCGGCCCGGCAAGTCTCAGCTGCGGGTTCAAGACTATCGGAGCTTCGCGCCGCCCGGCGCCAATGAGCGTCGAGCCTTGGCAACTTCATCGTGGTAAAGCCAGGCAGCGGCGCGCGCTCAGCATGAAATGGTGAATACCTTTGTGAAGTTCAGGGGGTGTTCGGCCCCGTCTCGAATCTAGACGGCTTTAACGATTTAGCCATTGTTCCAACCCGTGGGACCGTTCACATTGGACTACACGTACAGGCTGCCATGGCGGGGTTGCTAGATGAAACAGGATCATGCGCGCGAGGTTGCTGGCGCGGCCACGGTATCGACCGGCAAAGTGTCTCAGGAGGAACCCGCCGCTGCGTCGGTCATGGGGCGGGACATCCTGGTAACGGGCAACATCGAAGCCACGGTCGATCTGATGATCGAAGGACGGGTGATCGGCGACGTAACCTGCGCGACGCTGGTTCTGGGTCAGGACAGCTCGATCAACGGCAGTATCCGTGCCGAGCGGGTACGCGTGTCCGGCACGGTCGAAGGGGCTGTCGACACCGTGGATCTGGCCATCGAGGGAAACGCGAAGGTCAAGGGCGACATCACGTACACGCGATTGCGGATCGCGACGGGAGCAGTGATCGAGGGCACGCTGATCCATAGGCCGGGTCCGCCGGAAGAGGGTGCCGAGACCAAGCTGAAACTTGTCGAACCGCCGCAGCCCGCACCGCCGAAGCCCACAGCGCCGCCGCGGTATTTCGAGTAACCCGGCCGATTGCTTGGCGCGCCCGCCGCCGTCCACCCGTGCCCTGAGCGGTAGAGATCAAGCATTTGTCCGTGTCACAAGAGCCTTATACCGAACTCGCTGAGCTGGCTGACCGGGCATGTTCGGGCGGTGTGCCGGGACGGGAGAGCGCGCAGCGCCATGCCGCCGGCCGACGGGTTCTTCTTCAGGAAGCCAATCGTGACGCGCTACCCGGGTTCATCGTCCAATGCGTGTCGATGCATCGGTTTGTCGATTTCATCACCTTGTTTCATCCAAACGTTCAGGAGCGGCGTAACTTCTTGTCGCAACAACTTTCCAGCTATCATCCCCGGGCAAAGCTGCCGGGCGTTGCGGACATCTTCAGCGCACCGCTATGAGCCGCGCTAACTTGCCCGACCCGCAGAGAAGAGCGTCGCTGCTATGCGAACTGGGGCGGCACTCGCCAGGCCCGCTGCCGATCTGGAACAATGGCTATTATTTCTCTGCTTGCAGGCGCTGTGGGCGCGACATCGTGCGACCGTTCCAGGGCCGCTGGCAAACGCCCAGAGGGTACCAGGTAGTCTGGCAGCGAGACCGTCCTGCTTCCGAGACAATACCCGTGCTCGCGAAAGGGGGCGATACTGCCGCAACGCCCGACCAGGAGGCGTCGCCCATCGTCCTGCCCGACGAGGATGACTCCTCGGCACCTCCTGCTGATCCCGTGTCTCCCGTGACCGTCGCAGACGAACCCGTCGCTGATGCCACAGATGCGACTGCGGACGCGCTGCCTTCAACCGAGCCCGCCTCCCCAGCAACTCCTCATGATGAGCTTGCAGCGGCAACGACCGTCAGCCCGGCGGCGCGAAGATCGACCATTCCCGATTTCATGAACGAACGGTCGCCTCTCGTCGCCGAGAGGACGCCGGCGACAGCCCCCACACATGGCGACAGCGACCGCCTCGTGCTCAATGTGGGCGCCCGCGAGGTCGACATTAACAGCATCGCCAGCTTTGCCAGCAAGTTCAGCCCGCTACGACGGACCACGGACCCGACTGGCGGCAGGCATCTCGGCAGTGACCTCCGGACCCTTGCCGGGATCACCATCGCCGTCCTTCTTGCCCTGCTGGCTTATCAATGGCTGACCGGGACGGGTCCGGTCTCGCCATCGAACAGGCAGCCTGAGCTTTACCGTATTCCAACCACTGTCACCGCTCCCTCGCGCAACGGGGACTCGCGACCGTCCTCGGAGATCGCCGGCACCGGTTCGGCGTCGCCGTCGGAGGGAACACCGTCTCCATCGTTGCCACCACTCCCCCAGCGCGAGGTTGCAAGCGAGCCCTCCACTTCGCGCGGCGGTTCAGAATCCGCGACCAGCGCATCAACAAGGCAGGTCGTGACGGCGAGCGTGCTCAACTGCCGCAAGTCACCGGCTCCTGGCGCACCGGTCAGCATGAAAATGCTTCGCGGTGTGGAGGTCAGTTCCTTGCGACGTCGCGGCGACTGGACCTATGTCCTGAGGCGCGGCAATCGGTGCTGGGTGAAGACCGAGCTGCTAGGGCGGTAAATCGCGACGCCTGGTGGCTGCTGCGGATGAAGCGGATCGTCACCTCTTGTTCCCGCCTTTTCGGGCGCGGGACCGGCGAACCGCAGCGGTGCTGCTGTTCGCCGCATCTTCCCCGGCGAGCTTGCGCCACCGCTCGACGCGGTCGGGATCAAGCGTTCCTTGGGCCATCGCCGCATGGACGGCGCATCCGGGTTCGTCGACATGGGTGCAGTTCGCGAACCGACACTCGAGCGTCACCGCCGTGACATCGTCGAACACCTCCGTCACGCCGTAGGCGACCTCGGACATCTGAAGCTCGCGCATGCCGGGCGTGTCCACCAGCCAGCCGCCGCCGGCGAGGCGATGCATCTCCCGGACGCTCGTGGTGTGCCGGCCCTTGCCGTCGTCCGCGCGAACGGCCTGTGTGGCGATGCTGTTCGATTCTCGCAGCGTGTTGATGAGGGTCGACTTTCCGACGCCGGACGATCCGACCAGCGCGACTGTCTGTCCGAATCCGCAATACCCCGCGAGGCGAGCGGCACGGGCCGGATCTCGACCGTCGACCATTTCCACCTGCAACCCCGACTGGAGCACGCGCGCCGCGTCGAGCAGGCGCTCGGGATCGGGCGAGAGGTCGGCCTTTGTGAGGACGAGCACCGGCCGGACGCCCGTCTCCTGCGCGAGCACGAGGTAGCGTTCGATGCGAGCAATGTTGAAGTCCTGGTTGCACGACGTGACGACGAACAGCGTGTCCACGTTCGCGGCGATGAGCTGAACCCGGCGGTCGTCGCCTGGAGCTGGCCGCTTGAACAGGCTCGTCCGGTCGAGGACGCGCACCAGATTTCGGGTGTTCCGTTCGATCAGCAGCCAGTCGCCGACGGTGGCTCGGTCCTCCGCCCCCTTTTGCGCGGGCAAGCTGGTCGAAACCGCCCCCTCGAACCCTTCGCCGGAGACGTTCACGCTGCCCCGATGAACAGACATGACGCGGACCGGCTGCAAGTCGCGCCTATGGGCGGCGGAGACCTGCTCGCTAAAGAATGAGCTCCAGCCAAGCTGTGCCAGAGTGTGGTTCAACGGTTCCATCGTGCGCACCGAAGCTAGCGCCCGCCGGATTGATCCCCATCGGGCGTTTCCTGCTCGGCGGCTCGCTTCTCCGCCTTGGCTTGCGCCTTTTTCGCGGACTCCGCCGCCTTGGCCCGTTCGCGCTCGCGGCGCTCAAAATCGTAATTCGGTTTGCGTGGCATGCCCGTCGCTCCGGAAAGTCGGCGTGAGGCTCAAGCGGAATGCTCGACCTCAGGACCATCGCTCGCGGCTACACTGGTCTGCCTTTCGCGCCTAGGCTTGCGGCAAGGT
>NZ_JAQGLJ010000058.1 GCF_028292945.1 Sphingomonas bacterium
GGATATTCTGACTGTCCATGGCGATGTGCCGGTCTTCCCTGACTGCTTACGCCACGATCTTCGCGACAACGCCCGCACCCACTGTCCGGCCACCCTCACGGATGGCGAACCGCAGGCCTTCATCCATCGCGATCGGTGCGATGAGCTCCACGTCCATGGTCACGTTATCCCCCGGCATCACCATCTCGACGCATTCGGGAAGCTGCACCACGCCGGTCACGTCCGTCGTGCGGAAGTAGAACTGCGGATGGTAGTTGGTGAAGAACGGGGTGTGGCGCCCGCCCTCTTCCTTCGTCAGCACGTAGGCCTCGGCCTTGAACTTGGTGTGGGGCGTGATCGAGCCCGGCGCGGCCAGAACCTGCCCGCGCTCGACATCCTCACGCTTGGTGCCGCGCAGCAGCGCGCCGATGTTGTCGCCGGCCTGCCCGGAGTCCAGCAGCTTGCGGAACATCTCGACGCCGGTGACGACGGTCTTGACGGTGGCCTTGAGCCCGATGATCTCGACTTCCTCGCCCACCTTGACGATGCCGCGCTCGACGCGACCGGTCACGACCGTGCCGCGGCCCGAGATCGAGAACACGTCTTCGACCGGCATCAGGAAGGGGCGGTCCATCGCGCGGACCGGCTGGGGGATGAACTCGTCCACCGCCGCCATCAGCTTCAGGATCGCCTGCTCGCCCTTCTCCGGGTCCTTGTCCTCGAGCGCCATCAGCGCCGAGCCATGGATGATCGGGATGTCGTCGCCCGGGTACTGGTAGGAGGACAGCAGCTCGCGCACTTCCATCTCGACCAGTTCGAGCAGGTCGGGGTCGGCCATGTCGGTCTTGTTGAGGAACACCACCAGGGCGGGGACGCCGACCTGGCGGGCGAGCAGGATGTGCTCGCGCGTCTGGGGCATCGGGCCGTCGGCGGCGGAGACCACCAGGATCGCGCCGTCCATCTGCGCGGCACCCGTGATCATGTTCTTCACGTAATCGGCGTGGCCTGGGCAATCGACGTGCGCATAGTGGCGCGCCGTCGTCTCGTACTCGACGTGTGCGGTCGAAATCGTGATGCCGCGCTCGCGCTCTTCGGGAGCCTTGTCGATGTTGGCGAAATCGACCGCGACGCCGCCGGTCGTCTCGGCCAGCACCTTGGTGATCGCCGCCGTCAGCGACGTCTTGCCATGATCGACGTGGCCGATCGTGCCGATGTTGAGATGCGGCTTGTTCCGCTCGAATTTAGCCTTGGCCATGTTTCCTACCTTCTACGAATCTATGCTGGATCGCGAGCGGAGCCGCACCGAAGGCGGCCCCATAGCGAGTGGATGAATGTTAGGCTAGCCCGACGGGCGCAGCCCATTACGCCAACTTAGCCTTTACCTCGTCGGCGACGTTCGCTGGCACTTCGTCATAATGCGAGAACTCCATGGAGTAGCTCGCCCGGCCCTGCGTGAACGAGCGGAGCTGGTTCACATAGCCGAACATGTTCGCCAGCGGCACCATCGCCTCGACGGTCTGCGCGTTGCCGCGCGAGTCGGTGCCCTGGATCTGGCCACGGCGTGAGTTCATGTCGCCGATGACGTCGCCCAGATAATCCTCCGGGGTGACGACCTCGACCTTCATGATCGGCTCCAGCAGCTTGATGCCAGCCTTCTGCGCGGCCTCGCGCATCGCAGCGCGCGCGCAGATCTCGAACGCCAGCGCCGAGGAGTCGACGTCGTGATAGGCACCGTCGTACAGCGAAAACTCGAAGTCGATGATCGGGAAGCCGATCAGCGATCCCGTCGCCGCGGTCTCGCGCATCCCCTTCTCAACCGACGGGATGTACTCCTTCGGGATGTTGCCGCCCTTGACGTCATCGCTGAAGATGATGCCGGAGCCGCGCTCGCCCGGCGTGACCGTGAACTTGACGCGACCGAACTGGCCCGAGCCACCCGACTGCTTCTTGTGCGTATAGTCGACATCGACCTTCTTCGCGAGATACTCGCGATACGCCACCTGCGGCGCGCCGACATTTGCCTCGACCTTGAACTCGCGCTTCATCCGGTCGACCATGATCTCCAGGTGAAGCTCGCCCATCCCCTTGAGGATGGTCTGGCCCGATTCGTGATCGGTCGACACCCGGAACGACGGGTCCTCGCGGGCAAGACGATTGAGCGCCACGCCCATCTTCTCCTGGTCGGCCTTGGTCTTCGGCTCGACCGAGACTTCGATGACCGGCTCGGGGAACTCCATCCGCTCCAGAATGACCGGATCGTTCTGCGCGCACAGCGTATCGCCGGTGGTGGTATCCTTCAGCCCCGCAAGTGCCACGATATCGCCAGCGTACGCCACCTGGATGTCCTCGCGGTCATTGGCATGCATCAACAGCATGCGGCCGACCTTCTCCTTCTTGTCCTTGACCGAATTCTGCACCGACGAGGCCGTCTCCAGCTTGCCGGAATAGATGCGCGCGAAGGTCAGCGTGCCGACGAACGGATCGTTCATGATCTTGAACGCGAGCGCCGAGAACGGCGCGTCGTCGGCCGCCGCGCGCTCCGTCTCCGTCACGCCGTCCATCTTCAGGCCCTTGATCGCGGGCACGTCGAGCGGCGACGGCAGGTAATCGACCACCGCGTCCAGCAGCGGCTGAACACCCTTGTTCTTGAACGCGGACCCGCACAGGATCGGCACGAACGATGAATTCAGCGTGCCTTTGCGGATCAGCGCCTTGAGCTGCGCAACCGTGGGTTCGGTGCCCTCCAGATAAGCTTCCATCAGGTCGTCGTCCTGCTCGACGGCCATCTCGATCAATTCCGACCGTGCGGTAGCAGCGGCGTCGGCCAACTCAGCCGGGATTTCCTGATATTCGAACTTCGCGCCCAGCGACTCCTCGAGCCAGATGATCGCACGGTTCTCGACCAGATCGACCAGGCCCTTGAACCCGCCCTCGATGCCGATCGGCAGATACAGGATCGCCGGGCGCGCGCCGAGACGATCCTTGATCATCTCCACGCAGCGCTCGAAATTGGCGCCAGTGCGATCCAGCTTGTTGACGAAGCACATCCGCGGCACGTTGTACTTGTCGGCCTGACGCCACACCGTCTCGGACTGCGGCTCGACACCGGCGACGCCATCGAAACAGGTGATCGCACCGTCCAGCACGCGCAGCGAGCGCTCGACCTCGATCGTGAAATCGACGTGGCCGGGCGTATCGATGATGTTGATGCGGTGATCGTCCCAGAAGCACGTCGTCGCGGCCGACGTGATCGTGATCCCGCGCTCCTGCTCATGCTCCATCCAGTCCATCGTCGCGGTGCCTTCATGCACTTCGCCGATCTTGTAGGACTTGCCGGTATAATAGAGGATGCGCTCGGTCGTCGTCGTCTTGCCAGCGTCGATATGCGCCATGATGCCGATGTTGCGGTACTTCTCGAGCGGATGGCTGCGGGCCATGTCGGTGCTTCCTTAGCGATGTGGGGAGCGTAGCACCTGGCCAAGCTCCCCACGATATAGGTCAGATCGGAAGGCTTCCAAGCCTACCAACGATAGTGGCTGAAGGCCCGGTTGGCCTCGGCCATGCGGTGTGTGTCTTCGCGCTTCTTCACCGCGTTGCCGCGGTTGTTCGACGCGTCCAGCAACTCGCCCGACAGGCGAGCGGCCATGGTGTTCTCCGAACGCGAGCGCGCCGCCGAGATCAGCCAGCGGATGGCCAGCGCCTGCGCGCGCTCGGGCCGCACCTCGACCGGCACCTGATAGGTCGCGCCGCCGACGCGGCGGCTGCGGACCTCGATGCCCGGCTTGATGTTGTTGAGCGCGTCATGAAACACGCCCAGCGGATCGCGCTTCGCGCGGGTCTCCACCGTCTCCATCGCGCCGTACACGATCAGCTCGGCGACCGACTTCTTGCCGTCGTACATGACGGAATTCATAAATTTGGACAGCACCTCATCCCCGAAACGGGGGTCAGGCAGGATTTCCCGCTTTTCGGGGCGACGACGACGAGCCATTAGATCTTCCTTCGGATTTCAGCGATGAGCCCAGCATGACGCTGGCGCTTACTTGGGGCGCTTGGCCCCGTACTTGGAACGCGACTGGCGCCGGTCCTTGACACCCTGCGTGTCGAGCACGCCGCGCAGAACATGATAGCGCACGCCCGGCAGATCGCGCACGCGACCGCCACGGATCAGCACCACCGAATGCTCCTGGAGGTTGTGCCCCTCGCCCGGGATATAGCTGATGACCTCGCGCTGATTGGTCAGGCGGACCTTGGCCACCTTGCGCAATGCAGAGTTCGGCTTCTTAGGCGTCGTCGTGTAGACGCGCGTGCAGACGCCCCGCTTCTGCGGGTTCTGCTCCATCGCAGGAACCTTGCTCTTGGCCTTTTGCGGCTCGCGACCCTTGCGAACCAGTTGGTTGATCGTCGGCATGAAGCCCTTCACCTTTCGAGGGTTACTTTGCTGGAGCTGGACAGATTGAATGCGAAAAAGGGCCACAAGGACCCGGCAAGCGCATCCAGCAATGTTCAAGCGCGTCCGCCGACCCAACGATGAGTCTTCGGACGCGGGTGTCATAGCGTCGCCCCTCGACCCGGTCAACGGGTACACCTGCATCCTTGAGCCCGTCATGCGAGCGAGCCCGCTGGGCAGCCCGAAGGACGATCAGTCCCCGGCGAATACCCACCAACGGTTGATCGCGAAGCTCGCGAGCGGCGTCACGAACAGCATCGCGGGCGCGGCCACCCATGGCGACGCGCCAAGGCCGTCGACCAACGTCCAGACCCAAAAGCAGTTTAAGAGGAACGATGCGCCTGACCCGGCGGCAAATTGCAGCAGTCGCAGCAAGCCGTCGCGCCGGTCGTGGTGGCGAAAACTCCACCGACTATGAACCTGGAAGCCAAGAACGACACCACACAGGTGGCCGGCGACGTTCGCCAACAGGGCGGGCAAGCCCAATGCCATCGACAAAACCAGATAGATTGCTGCGGAAAAGAGGGTGACCCCAAGCCCTGCAACGGCAAACCGCATCAGCTGGGGCGTCAGATCGGCAGGCGTAAGTCGACGAACAGCAACAGTCATCGGTGGCGACCTTTCCTCCACCTGAATGGTCGCAGAGGCTTAAAATGGGCTTACCGGGGCAAGCAAATTTTAGCGTTCAGGCGTCATATCGAAGCGCATGCGACGCGACGTCAACTGTCCAATCCCCAATCCCTCGACGTTGGTCGCCCGGCGTTGCACGTTGCTGATCCTGAGTATCGTGGGCCTTGATCTTGGCTTCGTGCTGCTCGCGCGAGCGATGGGGTGGAGCACCGCAAGTCTCTTGCCGCTGTCCGCCGACCTGTTCGGGGATTATTTCAAGTTCATCCTCGCTTTTCCCGGTGGGGACGCGGTGCAACCATCGACACTCGGAGGACTGGGCGAGCGGATCGCACGGTATCAGGCATCGGGCGACTATGCCGGGGTCGAGGGTCTGGCCCGCAATCAACTTACCACCCTGCACGTGACGCCGATCACCGCATTGTTCTGCCTCATCAACGTGCAAGCGATGACGTGGGTAGACCCCGTGCTGCTGTTCGCGGCTCAGTTGGTGGCATTGGCGGGATGGTGGATCGCGTTGGCTATGCGTCAGGCCGACAGCCGGCGGGAAGGCATGTTCTGGGCGCTCGCCGGGCTTGCCTGCTATCCTGCCGCTATGGTGCTCCTGCGCGGCAATCTGTACGCGGGGGCCGCCGGCCTGCTCATCATCCACTCGATGCTGACAGTGCTGCGGCAGCCAGAATCGCCAAAGGCGGCCGTGCTGCTCGCGCTGGCCTGCTGTATCCGCCCCAACGCCGTCGCTTTCCTGCTGCCGCTGTTCGCGCTGACCGCCGCCGGTCGCGTGCCGATGCTGATCCGCTTCGGCGCGACGGGGGCAGTCGTCACGTTGGTGGCGCTTTGGGGCGCCCACGCGCTGCATCCCGGTTACACGCTACAGACTTTTCACGCGGCCCTGCGCATCTACTACGATATGTATGTCGTGCACGATCTGGGCGTCGCCTACGGCTCGTCGACCTTCGGCGCGCTCAAGCTGGTCTTCGGGTTCCGCCCGGGATTGGACACCCTGGCGCTGCTTCCCGCAGCGCTGATTGCGCTGGCGACGGCCGCGCTGGCGTGGCGTCAGGCGCTTCGGCCGTCCTCGCTGCTGTTCCTGACCGCCGCTGCCTACACGCTCGGCTCGACGATCTTCGCCGACTACCACCTGCTGCCGTTCGTCCTGCCGATCCTCCTGCTGGCCCGCGAGCATGAGGGCGGTACTCTGGACGACCGCGCGCGCGCCGTAATGATCTGTTCCTGCCTGATACTCGCCCCCAAGAACCTCGCCTTTTCAGACCAGTTCTCGGGGCAGGTGGTGGCCAATCCGCTGATCCTGATCGCCGGTTCGATTCAGATCATCTGGGAGGAATGGAAGGCACATCAGCACCATCGCGCCGCGCCTGCGACAGGCGAGCAACGCGAGCTTAAGGCAGAGTTGGCAGGACAGGAGGCATGAGCAACGGTGCGAACTTCCGGTCCTGCGATCGGCGTCCTTCTCCGTGGCGACAAGCAGCGGAGGCGTTGCCGGTTTTCGCTGTCCTACAGGCGGTCGCCTGGCTTGTTTGGTTCGTGCCGGCGTTCCGGGCAAACCTGCTGGCAGGCCCGACCCTGGCGGCCACGGTAGGGGTCAGCGTCTGGCTGCTCGCCCGCCGTTTCGCGTCCGCGTCGTCGGCCGCCAACGACAACGCGCCCCCGCTTGCCGCGCTCGCGGCGCGGCGCTATATGGCGGGGGCAGCGGACGGGTGTAGCTCAGCTGGTTAGAGCGTCGGTCTCCAAAACCGAAGGCCCTCGGTTCGAATCCGAGCTCCCGTGCCAGTTGCTGTGGAAACGCACCCGCTCTGGTTCGCCATAAACGAAAAAGGGCTGGGATCGCGCCCAGCCCTTCCTCAACACGATGACGTGAAAGGCCTACGCGCCCGCGACTTCGGCCACGTCGACCCGGATCCCGGGACCCATGGTCGAGCTCACCGCGATCTTGCGCAGGTACTTGCCCTTCGCGCCCGACGGCTTGGCGCGGACCACCGCATCGACCAGCGCGTCGAAGTTCGCGCGCAGGTCCTCGGCCGGGAAGCTTGCCTTGCCGATGCCCGAGTGGATGATGCCCGCCTTCTCGACGCGGTATTCCACCTGACCGCCCTTGGCGTCCTTGACCGCCTGCGCGACGTTCATCGTCACCGTGCCGAGCTTCGGGTTCGGCATCAGCCCCTTGGGGCCGAGCACCTTGCCGAGCCGGCCGACCACGCCCATCAGGTCGGGCGTCGCGATGCAGCGATCGAACTCGATCTTGCCGCCCTGGATGATCTCCATCAGATCCTCCGCGCCGACCACGTCGGCACCGGCTTCACGCGCCTCGTCCGCCTTCGCGCCGCGTGCGAACACGCCGACACGGACGGTCTTGCCCGTGCCCTTGGGCAGGTTGACGACGCCGCGGACCATCTGGTCGGCGTGGCGAGGATCGACGCCCAGATTGAGGGCGACCTCGATCGTCTCGTCGAACTTGCTCGTCGCGCCGGTGCGGGCGAGCGCGATCGCCTCGTCGACGCCGTGCAGCTTCTCCGGGGAGACCGGGTTCGCCTTCTGCTTCTTGCTCAGTGCCATGATCAGCCCTCCACCACTTGCAGGCCCATCGCCCGTGCGCTGCCTTCGATGATCTTCGTCGCGGCTTCGAGGTCGTTCGCGTTCAGATCCTTCATCTTCGCGGTCGCGACCTCGGCGAGCTGCGAGCGCTTGATCGTCCCCGCGGACGTCTTGCCCGGCTCCTTGGAGCCAGACTTCAGCCCGGCCGCCTTCTTGAGCAGGAAGGTCGCGGGCGGCGTCTTGGTCTCGAAGCTGAACGAGCGGTCGGCATAGACGGTGATGACGGTAGGCAGCGGCGTGCCCTTTTCCGTGTCGCCGGTCGATGCATTGAACTGCTTGCAGAATTCCATGATGTTGACGCCACGCTGCCCCAGCGCCGGCCCGATCGGCGGCGAGGGATTGGCGGCGCCGGCGGGCACCTGCAGCTTGATGTAGCCGGTGATCTTTTTGGCCATGTTCTTCCTTTTAGCGGTGATAGCGGGCGTGAGCCCTCCCGCGGTCAAGTTTCCAGCGATGTGCTTGGAAGCGGGCGGCGGTAGCAGATGGGGAGCGAGGGCTCAAGGGCTGCGGCGGCGGCTCAGAATCAGCGACCCTGTCAACACAGAGATCCATTGTGGATACAATCCAAGCGGCTCAGCTAGACGACGTTATTACCCCCGCGCCATCATGCTGCCGGCGCTGGATCAGGTGCGGCCGAAGCGGCACGCGGGCAGTGCAGCTGGCCGGGAGACCGCGCAGGCCCGGCCGGCCTCGGCGACGCCGAGGGACGACGACGCGGCCTCGCCGCGGCGGGCGCATGGTGAACGGCGGGTCCGGTCACGCAAGTAAATCGCGTGACTCGTCGGACGGGCTCGGCCCGAAAAAGGCTTGGCCGCCCCGCCGCCCCTGCCCGGCACGTCTCGCTTCCAGCTTAGGCCAGGCGCGTGCGCGCTGGCGGCTTACTTGCTCCGCTCGACCTGTTCGAAGTCGAGCTCCACCGGCGTCGCGCGACCAAAGATGCTGACGCTGACCTTGACCTTGGCCTTGTCGAAATCGAGCTCCTCGACCGTGCCGTTGAAGCTCGCGAACGGGCCGTCGAGCACCTTGACCGCGTCGCCGATCTCGTAGTCGACCTTGATCTTCTGCTTGATCGGGTTGGCGGCGGCTTCCTCCTTGGAGTTGAGCATCCGCGTGGCTTCGGCCTCGCTGATCGCCTGCGGCTTGCCCATCGAGCCCAGGAAGCCGGTGACCTTGGGGGTGTTCTTGACGAGGTGATAGACCTGGTCGTTCATGTCGAGCTTGGCGAGCACGTAGCCGGGCATGAACTTGCGCTCGACGGCGATCTTCTTGCCGCGCCGCGCCTCCGTGATCGTCTCGGTCGGGACTTCGATCTGCTCGACCAGGCGATCGAGGCCGAGCCGCGTCGCCTCGCTCATGATCGCGTCGCGGACCTTGCCCTCGAAGCCCGAATAGGCATGGATGATGTACCAGCGCGCCATTGTCTATGTGTCCTGAGTTGTCGCGGCTATTGGGCGAGCTTGAGCAGCTGACCGACGATCGCGCTGAACGCCGAGTCGACGCCGAAGAAGAAGATGGCGAGGATCGTGGTCATGATCGCGACCATCACCCCGGTCATCCACGTCTCCTTCCAGGTCGGCCAGACGACCTTCTTGGTCTCGGCCTGGACCTGGCGGATGAACTCGAGAGGGGTCGTCTTGGCCACGGTGCTCGCCTGCGTTCGGAGACATGGGTCCGCCGCCCGCTTCCCCGGTGGGAAGGCGGCCGATGGTCATCCTCGCTGTCGGATGGGTGAGGCATCTAGCGAGGGGTGGGGGGGGACGCAAGGGCGATGGTGGAGCGCGCCAAGGGAGCAAACCCGTGACGTCGAAGCTCGCCTCGCGAGCCTGGCCGCGCTTGGCTGCGCGAGCGGCAGGCGCTCTCTCGCAGCCTGCGCGGTGAGAGCCGGAACGACCCGTGGGGAAATCGTTGTGGCTGCTGCCTTCCGGCCCTGACCAGGTTGGCGACGACCACGTCCGCCCGACTCTCGCCCGCGCCTATGGCGGACCCGGGCGGCGGCGGCAAGTAACCCCACCCCGGACCACCCCCGACGGGAGTGAATCCCGTGACGTCGACGCTCGGCTAGCGAGCCCGGCCGGTCTTGCGGGCCACGCAGACTAGCGCCCCAGTCTGCGTGCCCGCTGCGACTTACCGGTAGCGGCGCACGTTGCGGCAGGTGCGGATGCGCTCGCCGTTGCGATAGCGGACGCGGCATACGCGCTTGTAGCGGCTGCGATAGCCCGACGAACGCGTCACGGTGGTGCGCTCGCGGACGGAGACGCGGCTCCTGACGTCGGGTGTGACGATCCGCTCGCGCACGACGACGCGCTCCTGCACGGGCGCCGCGGCGGCCGGAGCGGTGGCGCCGACGGTGGCGATCAGCGCGGCGGCGATGGGGAGAAGGAACTTCATCGATGCTCTCCTGTGACTCGTTACACACCCGTCATCACCGACGGGCAGTGTCGTAACCCATGCTTCCCGCCGGGGTTCCGTCAGGCGATGCGCACCGTCAGCCCGTCGAGCGCGTCGGCGAGGATGATCTGGCACGCGAGGCGGCTGGTCCGCGTGGCCGCATAGGCGAGATCGAGCAGGTCCTCCTCGTCGCCGCTCGCCGGTGACAGCCGGGGGAAGTCGGCGGGGTCGACGATCACGTGGCAGGTCGCGCACGCCATGTCGCCGTCGCAGGTGCCCTCCAGCGGCAGCCCGGCGGCCTGTGCGGCGTCGAGCAGGCGGTCGCCGGGCCGGCCATCGGCCTCCACCACGCCGTCCTTGTCGATGAAGCGCAGTTTCATGCTTGCGCCCGCGCCGCGGCGTCGATGCGGGTGATCGCGCCGGTCAGCTCGGCTTGGGTCGTGTAGCGACCCCAGCCGAGGCGGATCGAGGAGCGCGCCTGCGCGTCGGTGAGGCCGATCGCGCGCAGCACATGGCTGGGGCGCCCGGAGCCGCTGGCGCAGGCGGAGCCGGCGGAGAAGGCGAAGTCGCGCAGGTCGGACATCAGGCGGGCGACGTCGAGGCCGGGCAGACGGATGTTGAGGTTGCCGGCATAGCGGTGTGTGGGGGAGCCGTTGAGGCGATACTCGCCGGATTTGAGTGCTTCCCCGGCCGAAGCCGGGGCCCAGTCCGCGGCGCGGCCGACCAGGCCCCGGCTTCCGCCGGGGAGGCGCAAAAGGCGGGTGGCGAGTTCCCACAGTGCCTCGATGTGCGCCCGGTCCTTCGCCTCCCGCTCCTTCATCAGTGCCGCTGCGACCCCGAACCCCGCACACAGCGCCGGCGAGAGCGTGCCCGAGCGGCCGCCCTCCTGATCGCCGCCGTGCAGCAGCGGCTCCAGCGCCACGCCGTCGCGGATCCACAGCGCGCCGATGCCTTTGGGGCCGTAGATCTTGTGAGCGGAGATCGCGACCAGATCGACGTTCTGAGGGATGGCCACGCGGCCACAGCCCTGCACCGCGTCGCACAGGACCAGCGCGCCGGCTTCGTGCGCAGCGTCGGCGAGCGCGGCGATCGGCTGGATCACGCCGATCTCGTTGTTGACGAGCATCGCTGCGACCAGGCCAGTGCCGACGGCGATTGCTGCGCGGGCATCCTCAAGGTCGGTCAGTCCGTCTGCCCCGACCGGGAGCATTGTTACCGCCCTGCCCTTCGCCGCCTCGGCCGCCACCGTGTCGAGCACGGCCGCGTGCTCGGTCGCGAGGGTTACGATTGGGCCGGTGGTCCCCTTGATCGCCCAGTTCAGCGCCTCGGTCGCCCCGCTGGTGAAGACCACGCGGCCACCGGGTGGGAGCAGGGCTGCCACCTGCTCGCGCGCCACCTCCACCGCGGCCTTTGCGGCGCGAGCGGGGCGGTGGGCGCTGTGCGGATTGGCGTGCTGGTCACGCAGCCAGGGGAGCATCGCGTCGAGCGCCTCGGGGGCGAGCGGCGTGGTGGCCTGGTAGTCGAGGTAGATCATGTGGCGGACAGGCTCAGAACGGAGTGGGGAGCTTCACGCCGCGAACCGCCGCGTCGCCCGGGCGACGTCGCGCCATGCGGCGATGGCGCGCTCGACGTCCGCTTCGCTCGTGTCGCGACCGAAGCTGATGCGGATGACCTCGCGACCGGCCTCGTCGCTGTAGCCGAGCGCGGCGAGGACGTGGCTGGGCTTGAGGCTGCCCGACGAGCAGGCGCTGCCCGCCGACACGGCGATGCCGGCGAGGTCGAAGCGGATCAGCTGCGCCGCTGCGGCGACGCCGGGCATGCGATAGCTGGCGATTGCGGGATGGCGCGGGCTATTCTTGGCGACAATCTCGCCGCCCGAGCGCAGGATCGCGTCGTCGAGACGCGCGCGCAGCGTCGCCCAGCACTCGACCGGCTCGGGCTCTGCGAGCGCGGCGGCCCAACCGAGTGCGCCCGGAAGGTTTTCGGTGCCGGGGCGGTAGCCGCGCTCCTGCCCGCCGGTGGGGGCGAGCGTCGCGAGGTCGCGGACGAGCAGCGCGCCGATGCCGGGTGGGCCGCCATGCTTGTGCGCGGAGAGCGCGACGAAGTCGGCGTGCTCGGCGATGTCGGTGCTGACTGCGGGCATCTGTGCGGCGTCGACCAAGAGGAGGTGACCGGCGGCGTGGACCGCGTCGGCAACGGCGGCGACCGGCTGGCGGACGCCGGTTTCGGAATTTGCCCATTGCATGCAGAAGAGGGCGCGGCTGTGTCCCTCGACTTCGCTCGGGACGAACGGAGGTGAGTTACGGTGACGCGTTTCGTTCGTGTCGAGGAAAGTCGAGACACTTTCGCCCGTCAGCAACCCATCTCGCCCGACTGGCAGCACCTCCGTCTCCGCGCATACCCGCAGCACCGCGTCGTGCTCCACCGCTCTGACCAGTCGGCTGGTCACGATCGCGCGGTTGAGGGCGATCGACAGCGCCTCGGTCGCGCCGCTCGTCAGCAGCAGTTCGCCCGACCAGCGATGGGCAGCAGCGATCGCCGCACGCGCCGACTCCAGCGCCGCCCGTGCGGCGCGGCCCTCGGCGTGCGGGCTCGACGGATTGGCCCAGTGCGCCATGCCGTCCGCCACCGCCGCACGGGCGGCAGGCGTCGGTGGCGTGGTGGCGGCGTGGTCAAGGTACAGGCGGTCCGGCAAAGACGTTCCAATCGGGTGCGTTCTAGCTATATAGCGCCGCGATACGGGGGTTCACCCCGCCCTTTTTCGCGTCAAGGTTCCTCCCATGCCCGAAGTCATCTTTCCCGGCCCCGAAGGCCGTCTGGAGGGGCGTTTCGCCCCCGCCCCGCGCCCCCGCGCGCCCGTCGCGATGATCCTGCACCCACATCCGTCGTCGGGCGGGACGATGAACAACCGCATCGTCCAGGAGCTGTACAAGACGTTCCAGCGGCGCGGGTTCGCGGTGCTGCGCTTCAACTTTCGCGGTGTCGGCAAGAGCCAGGGCGTGTTCGACAACGGCGTCGGCGAGCTGTCCGACGCGGCTTCGGCGCTCGACTGGGTGCAATCGTTCCATCCGGAGGCGTCGACGACCTGGGTGGCGGGGTTCGGCTTCGGCGCATGGATCGGCATGCAGCTGCTGATGCGACGGCCCGAAGTGCGCGGGTTCATCTCGATCGCGCCGCCTGCCAACATGTTCGACTTCACGTTCCTGGCGCCGTGCCCGTCTTCGGGCATCATCATCCAGGGCGAGAATGACGAAGTGGTCGCCGGCGGCGCGGTGCAGAAGCTTGTCGACAAGCTGCGCACCCAGCGGCACATCACCATCCACCACGACACGATCCCGAAGGCGAACCATTTCTTCGAGCACGAGATGGGGGATCTGATGGGCAGCGTGGACAAGTATCTGGACATGCGGCTGGACCCGAACTCGCCGATACGGTGAGACTGGCCGGTCACGGGAGGCGCCCCGTGACGTCGAACGGGCGCAAGCCTCGCCGCCCGAGAGTTGGGTCCGGCCTCGATGAACGCATCCCCGGCGGACGCCGGGGCCTAGTCCGCGGCGCGGACGGCTGGACCCCGACTTGCGTCGGGGGAGGCGGGATTGAGGTCCAGCCGCGGGTTGCCGGTCCGCTGATCCGCGGCGGTTAGACCGTCCAGATCAGCACATTGCCGAGCAGCACGGCGGCCATGACGAGCATCAGCACGCCCTTGGTACGCTCCGCGCCGCCACGCCAGGCGAGCTTGCCGCCGAACCAGGCGAGGGTGAAAGCGGCGAGCATGGCCATGGTAGGGGCGAGGGTTCCCATCAACTGACCACCCCGCCAGCCTCTTCTCCGGCGTTCGTCGGGGAAGGGTGGAGTGCCGGAATGGCGGCTCGCTCAGTCACCCGCGAGCACCTTGGCATAAGCCGCCACGTCCACATTCCCGCCCGACAGGATCACCAGCATCCCCGGCTCCGGCCGCACCGTGCCCGCCAGCAGCGCGGCAAGCGCCACCGCGCCGCCCGGCTCAAGCACCAGCCGCAGTTTCGCCGCCGCCCAGCGTTGCGCGGCCGCCGTTTCCGTCTCGCTCACCGCGACCCCCTCCGCGCCGCGCCGTGACAGCACGTCGAAGGTCAGCGGCGACACCCGCTGCGTCTGCAGCGAATCGCACGCGGTCGGCGGCGGGTTGGGGCCGATCTCCTCGATCCAGCCCGCCTCCAGCGACCGGCGCATGTCGTCCCACCCCTCCGGTTCGACGACGGTGATGCGCGCCTCTGTCAGCCCCAGAGCGAGCCCCGCCGCGAGGCCGCCGCCGCCGCAGGGGGTGACGATGTGGCGCGGCTCGCCCAGCCCGGCCGCTTCCATCTGGCGGCGTGCCTCGATGCCCGCACTCCCCTGCCCCTCGATCACCCAGGCGTCGTCGAAGCTCGGCACCAGCGTCGCGCCCCTCGCTTCGGCAAGCTGCCCGGCGATCTGTTCCCGGCTTTGCGTTGCTCGGTCATAGCCGACCACCTCCGCGCCCAGCGCCAGCGTCGCGTCGCGCTTCACCGCCGGCGCGTCGTGCGGCATGACGATGGTCGCGACGATGCCGAGCCGTTTCGCCGCCCAGGCGACGCCCTGCGCGTGGTTGCCGGACGAGAACGCCACCACGCCCCTCGCCCTCGCCTCGTCGTCCAGCGCGGTCAGCCGGTGCCACGCGCCGCGGATCTTGAACGCGCCGACCGGCTGCAGCGATTCGGCCTTGAGCGCCACCTCGACGCCCCCGAATCGCTGCACGAACAGCGGGGTCGGCGGCAGGATCGCCGCGACCTTCGCGGCGGCGTCGCGCACTCCGGCGCGGGTCGGCTGTCGCACGATAGTCACAGTTTTTCGTCCCGTTCTTCGCAATCGCTTTACAGGGGGGGTCACCCCCCCTACATCGCTCCCCGCTGCCCCATGGGACTTCCAACCGCAAGGCAGTGTTTTTTAACGCTCGGCGAAAGCCACCTGGAGGTCCCTTGAGTTGCATCAGCATCATAACGCGTTGGGGCTAGCGCCTCTTTCGACCGCCGTTTCCCCGGCTTCGGGAGGTGGCATCGACATCGCCAGGAGCCAGCCGGTCGACCCGGTGACGCTCGTGCGCCCGCACGCCGCCGCGCGTGCCGCCCGCTTCTTCGTCGAGAAGTTCGCTGGGCGGTCGATGTATGCGGTCAAGGCGAACCCGTCGCCCGATCTGCTGCAGATCCTGTGGGACAGCGGCATCACGCATTACGACGTCGCCTCGATTGCCGAGGTGCGGCTGGTCGCGCGCACCCTGCCCGATGCGACGCTGTGCTTCATGCACCCGGTCAAGGCCGAGGAAGCGGTGCACGAGGCGTACTGGAAGTACGGCTGCCGCGTCTTTTCGCTCGATTCGATCGAGGAGCTGGAGAAAATCCTTCGCGCGACCGTGCAGGACACCGGGGAGAACGCGAGCGATCTGACGCTGTGTGTGCGGCTGCGTGTGTCGTCGGAGCATGCGAAATATTCGCTGGCATCCAAGTTCGGCGTGCTGCCGCACGAGGCGAAGGAGCTGCTGTTCGAGGCGCGGCAGGCCGCGGATGCGCTGGGCATCTGCTTTCATGTCGGGTCGCAGGCGATGACGCCCGACGCCTACACCCAGGCGATGGAGCGCGTGCGCGCGGCGATCGTCGAGGCTGCGGTGACGGTGGACGTGGTGGATGTGGGCGGCGGTTTTCCGTCGACCTATCCCGGCATGGAGCCGCCGCCGCTGGAGCTGTACTTCGCCGCCATCGAGCGCGCGTTCGAGAGCCTGCCGGTGTCCTACTCCGCCGAGCTGTGGGCGGAGCCGGGCCGGGCGCTGTGCGCGGAATATTCGTCGCTGGTGGTGCGGGTGGAGAAACGGCGCGGCAACGAGCTGTTCATCAACGACGGCGCCTATGGCGCGCTGTTCGACGCGGCGCATATCGGCTGGCGGTTTCCGGTCACGCTGCTGCGCGAGCCGCAGTCCACGGTGCGCGATCATCCGTTCAGCTTTTACGGGCCGACCTGCGACGACATGGATCACATGGCAGGACCGTTCCTGCTGCCAGCGGACGTTAAGGCCGGCGATTATCTGGAGATCGGCATGCTGGGCGCATATGGTGCCGCGATGCGGACGCAGTTCAACGGCTTCGGCTCGGAGCGCACGGTCATGGTCGAGGACGAGCCGATGGCCTCGCTGTACGTCGAGCTGGAAGAGCAGCGCGCGAGCAACGTCGTCAAGTTGTAGCGGCTTCAGGGAACAAACACCGTCGCCCCGGCCTTGAGACGGGGTCCCGCTGCCTTGCCCTGAGCAGAAGAAGCGGGACCACGGATCAAGTCCGGGGTGACGAAGGATTTGGGTTATCGCGTCCCCACGAACGACGCCGCCAATCTCAATACGGTGAACCAATGAACGACCAAACCCGCACCAACCGCAAGGCCGAGCTGCTGTCGAAGCAGGTCGAGCATGTCGATATCCGCACGTTCGACGCGCGGCCGATCATCGACGCGATGGACAAGATGAGCTTCACGTCGCGCGATCTCGCGCGCGCGACCGGCATCTACAACCAGATGCTGGGCGACAAGGACTGCACGGTGTTCCTGGTGATCGCCGGGTCGACTTCGGCGGCGGGCTGCATGGACCTGTATGCCGAGCTGGTGCGGTCGAACATGGTCGACGGGATCGTCGCGACCGG
>NZ_JAQGLJ010000091.1 GCF_028292945.1 Sphingomonas bacterium
GCCGCAGGGTTGCTCTCTGCCGCCCCGATCGCGATCGCACAGGGGAAAATGTCTGAGATGCGCTGGCGAAGCCGGTGTGCTGTCTCGATGGCACCTCGCTTCTCCACGGCCGCGAGCACATCCAGCATGACGGGCGCGGTGATTGCGCCCAGTGACCAGTCGCCGATCGAGTCGAATACATCACGCTCGAGGCTGTGCAGCACGTCACGGGCGTGAATCGTAGACCAAGCCGATTGGCGCTGATCGTGTCATCTGCGGGCGAGCCGCTCCAACATGTTCTCACCTTGTGCGCGGACCGTCCGCATCGCGATGCGGCGCTGCATGCCGGGGTCCAGCCCGTCACGAACCTGAGCCTTTGCCTCGTCTCGCCGGCTTCTGGCCTCCGTCAGCGCCATCG
The DNA here is from genome assembly GCF_028292945.1 of Sphingomonas bacterium. Classification (GTDB taxonomy): domain Bacteria; phylum Pseudomonadota; class Alphaproteobacteria; order Sphingomonadales; family Sphingomonadaceae; genus Sphingomonas. The sequence goes on from NZ_JAQGLJ010000091.1 coordinate 398, forward strand.
ACGGGTAGGAACCCAGCGACAGGGTCTTCTGCTTCGTTGTGCCGTCCGCCTTCTTCCCGAAGGCGTAGTTCATTCGCCAGTGGCGACCGCCAGCCGGACTCGAGGACAGATAAAGCTGCCCGCTATCGGCCAGCTTGTAAGCCCTCTCCGTGGGCTTCGCGGCCTTGATCTTGGCGTCGGTCAGCATGGTGGGCGCAGCGATGCCATGGAATTCTTGGTGCGCTACCATGGACTGTACCACGCGACACCATGAACGCAGCCGGTTCAGGTGAACAGCGGTGAACGGGCTCGACCCGCCAAGTGTCGGAGAAAGTAGTAGAAAGTGAACCAGAAGGACCGGCGGCAAACAGCCCCGTGGCGGAGACGGAGGGATTCGAACCCTCGGTACGGTTTCCCGTACGACGCTTTAGCAAAGCGTTGGTTTCAGCCACTCACCCACATCTCCGGCTTCGGCAGCGACGCGGCTATAGCGACGGTGCCGCGTCCGATCAACCGGCTGGCGCGCAACCGACTCGGTTGGGCGTGGGCGTTCATTGCGCCGACATGCGCGGGGTGGTTAACCTTGCCGATGAAGAGGGAGCGGGCGATGCGGGGCATGTGGGTGAAACTGGCGGCTGCGGGGCTGCTCGTGGTCGGGACGGCAGGCGCGCAGGTGCGCACGATCGATCCGAACCAGGCAATCGACTCCGATCTGCCGCAATCCGCGCCGCGACCGGCGCCCACCCCGTTCCCCGACGAACCCGTGCCCGCCGAGGAGCCCGTCGAGGCCGTGCCGCAGGTTCAGGCACCGCCTCCGCCAGACCAGCGCAGCGCGGATGCGACCACTACGTCCGCCGACGCCTTCGAGCGCGACGACGTGCTCGGCGCGGCCGAGGGCGTGTTCGGCAAGGGCGCGCAGGGGCTTGCCGGGATTATCGAGAAGACGCTCAAGGACCAGGGCCGCCCCAACGCCTACATCGCCGGCCGGGAAGCATCGGGCGCGTTCATCGTCGGGCTTCGTTATGGCTCGGGCGTGATGACGCACAAGGTGGAGGGGCAGCGGCCCGTCTACTGGACCGGCCCCAGCGTCGGCTTCGACGTCGGCGGCGACGCGGCCAAGGTGTTCGTGCTGGTCTACAACCTCCACGACACCGAGGAGCTGTACAAGCGCTTCCCCGGCGGCGAGGGGCGACTCTACGCGGTCGGCGGCTTCGGTGCGACCTATCTGCGCCGCGGCAACGTGGTCCTGATCCCGATCCGGCTCGGCGTCGGCTGGCGCGCGGGGGTGAACGTCGGGTACATGAAGTTCACCCACAAGAGTAAGTGGCTGCCGTTTTAGTCGCAGTCGGGCAGCCGGCCACGTCCGGCTGACTCCGGCAAGACCGGCCGGCGGGGCGCGTCAGCGAAGCCGTCCGACGTCCCGGCGCGGCTTCGCCGCGACGCCCCTTCGTCTACGTCATGCCGGCCTGGGGCCGGCATCCAACGTGCCCCGAACGCCTCACGTGTCGAGGGTTGGACCCCGGCTCAAGGCTGGGGTGACCGAGGTCCCGCAACTCACAGGCAATCGCCCGTCGCCATGCACCCGATGGTGAGGAGCGCCAGAACATAAAGGCCAACCGCCACGGGCAGGTAAACCCCGGCGATGATTGCCCGCGCGCACCAAGGAAGCGGCAGCAAGTGCAGCCCCAGGATCATGAGCGCCACCGTAGCTGCGTCCAGTAGGGGGCCGAGTTCCCGAGGCACCCGCACGTTGTGAGTGGCCATGTTGAAGACGAACAGAACAACCGGGGCGCCGAGGGCTAGCAGCAGCGCCATCGGCCAGCTTCGCTCGCCCGTCGCGGTCACACCACCCGCCACCCCAACATCTCCCCCGCGTGAAACGGCACCACGTCCCCGATCACCCCAGGCACCGCCACCCCTTCCCGCACCAGCGTCACCGTGCCCTCGTTCAGCGGCAGCCCATAGAAGCGCGCGCCATGCTCGCTCGCGAAGCCCTCGAACCGGTCGAGCGCCCCCTCCTCCTCGAACGCCGCCAGGTAGGACTCGAGCGCGAACGGCGCATTCCATACCCCCGCGCACCCGCACGAAGACTCCTTGTCGCCCACCCGGTGCGGCGCACTGTCGGTGCCCAGGAAGAACTTGCCGCTACCCGACACCGCCGCCGCTCGCACCGCGAGGCGATGCCGCTCGCGCTTCAGCACCGGCAGGCAATAGACATGCGGTCGCAAGCCGCCGGCGAACAGCGCGTTGCGATTGAGGTGCAGATGCTGCGGCGTGATCGTCGCCGCCACATTGGGTCCCGCCCCGGTCACGAACGCTGCCGCATCGGCGGTGGTGATGTGCTCCAGCACGACCTTCAAAGCCGGAAAGTCGCGCAGCAGCGGCGTCAGCACGCGCTCGATGAACACCGCCTCGCGATCGAAGATGTCGACCGTCGGATCGGTCACCTCGCCATGCACGCACAAAACCATGCCAGCAGCCTCCATCGCGGCCAGCACCGGGCGTATGGCGGCAACGTCGGTGACGCCGTGCGCGGAGTTGGTCGTCGCATGCGCCGGGTACAGCTTGCACGCGGTGAACACGCCTTGCTCGTACCCACGGACGATCTCACCCGCGTCGGCATCGTCGGCCAGGTAACAGGTCATCAGCGGCTCAAAACCCGGCCCCGCCGCCGCGGCGATCCGCTCCCGGTACGCCATCGCCGCGGCGACCGTGGTGATCGGCGGCGACAGATTGGGCATCACGTTCGCGCGCGCGAACTGCCGCGCGGTGTACGGCGCCACCGCCGCCAGCATCGCGCCGTCGCGCAGGTGGACGTGCCAGTCGTCGGGGCGGCGGATCGTGAGTTCCGAAACAGTCGCGGTCGCTTGGGATTCCATGCGTGCGCGCTTACCTGAAGCCCATGACCGCCACTACCCCCGGAACCTGCCTGACCGACCGCGCTCTCCTTCGTCTGTCGGGCGAGGATGTGCGCGGCTTCCTGCAAGGGCTGCTCACGAACGATCTCGGCCAGCTCGCCCCCGACCGTCCGCTCTGGGCGGGGCTGCTGACGCCGCAGGGCAAGGCGTTGTTCGACTTCATCCTGTGGGCCGACGGGGACGACGTGCTGATCGACTGCGAGACCGCGCAGGCCGATGCGCTCGCCCGCCGCCTGAAACTCTACCGCCTGCGCCGGGCGATCGTCATCGAACCCGATCCAAGCGCCGTCCACTGGTCGCCGGCCCCGACGCAAGGCACGCCCGACCCGCGCCTGCCCGATCTGGGCCATCGCTGGCTGGGGGAGCCGGGGGAGGCGGCGCAGGGCTGGCACGAACATCGCCTGCGGCTGGGCGTCACGGAGGGTGTGGGCGAACTGGGCAGCGGCGAGACGCTCTGGCTGGAATGCAACGCGCGTGAACTGAACGGCGTCAGCTTCACGAAGGGCTGCTATGTCGGCCAGGAGAATACCGCGCGCATGCACCATCGCGCCAAGGTCAATCGCCGCCTCGTCGTCGCACCGCTCGGCCCCGAGAGCGATCGCACCCGCATCGCTTATCCCGAGCTGAGCCTGATGGTGGAGCAGCGCCGGATCGAGGCGCTGGGCGATGCGATCCGCCCCGCCTGGCTGACGGCCGCAATCAGCTGAACAACTAAATGCAATGCTGTCAGCCGCCTGACACGTCGGTTCCGGGATCGTTCAGTGGCCGGCGGGCATTACCCTCCTCATCCGGGACATCCCCGGTAGTGCAAGAGGAGTTATCCGATGCGTAAGTTGATCACCGCCCTGCTCGCCGCCACCGTGCTGGTGCCCGCGGCCGCCAGCGCGCAGAGCTACAACGAAGTCCGTCGCGACCAGCGCGAGGTGCGCGAGTCGCGCCGCGATCTGGACCAGGCACGCCGCTATGGCGATCGCGGCGACGTCCGCGAAGCGCGCCAGGAACTGCGCGAAGACCGTCGGGAGCTGCGCGACGACCGGCGCGACTACCGCCAGACCAACCGCGGCTACAATCGCGGCAATTACGCCGGCCCGCGCGGCTATCGCTATCGCCCGGTGACCGTCGGCTATCAGTTCCAGCCGAGCTACTACGCCCGCAACTATTGGGTGAACGACTGGAACCGGTATCGTCTGGCCCGCCCCGGCATCAATCAGCAGTGGGTCCGCTACGGCAACGACGTCGTGCTGGTGAACATCCGCAACGGTCGCGTGATCCGCACCCAGAACCGCTTCTTCTACTAAGCGGATGCCCTCGGCCGGCGCAAGCTGGTCGCGGACGGGAGGGCTCGGGGCTTCGGCTCCGGGCCTTTTCGCGTCAATAGTTCGCCCACAATCCCGGCGTCGCCAGTTCCAGCACATGGCTGTCGGGATCGTCGAAATACAGGCTGTGCCCGCCCCTGGGCCAGCGGACCTCGCTGCGGATCGCGACGCCCTCGCGCATCAGATGGTCGCGCCAGGCGTCCACGTCGCGCGCCGCGATCGCGAACGCCATGTGCGATCGCCCGGCGCCATCATGGCCCGGGATGACGCCGCCCGGCGTCGGCGTGTCAGCCCCCGACCCGCCGCGTGCGAACAGCAGCAGCACGCTTCCCGGCCCCGCATCGAACGCCTGCAATCGCTCGTTTTCGAACAGTGTCGGCAGGCCCAGAACCTGGGTGAAGAACGCCGCGGCCCGCTTCAGGTCGGCGACGTATAGCGCGGTCTCCAGCACGGGTCCCAGCGGTGGAGCGGTCATCTGCCCACCGCCAGATAGGTGAACCCCGCTCCCTCCACCGTTTCGCGCCGGTATACGTTGCGCAGGTCGACCATGACCGGAGCCGCCATCACCGCCTTCAGCCGGCGGAAATCCAGTGCCCGGAACACGTCCCACTCGGTGACGATCACCACCGCGTCCGCGCCGTCCGCCGCCTCATAGGCATCGCGCGCATAATGGAGGTCCGGCATCATCGCCTTGGCCGCCACCATCCCCTCCGGATCGTAGGCCCGCACGTTCACCCCGGCATCGCCCAGCGCCGTGGCAATCGCCAGCGCCGGCGCATCGCGCATGTCGTCGGTGTTGGGCTTGAAGGTGAGCCCCAGCAACGCGACCGTCTTGCCGCGCGGTTCGTCTCCCAACGCGGCGAGCACCTTGCGCCCCATCGCGCGCTTGCGGCTGTCGTTGACCTGCACCACCGCCTCGACGATCCGCTGCGGCGCGTCGAAATCCTCCGCCGTCTTGAGCAGCGCCAGCGTGTCCTTGGGAAAGCACGACCCGCCATAGCCCGGGCCTGCGTGCAGGAACTTGCGGCCGATCCGGTTGTCGAGCCCGATGCCGCGACTGACGTCCTGCACGTCCGCGCCCACCGCTTCGCACAGGTCGGCGATCTCGTTGATGAAGGTGATCTTGGTCGCGAGGAACGCGTTCGCCGCGTATTTGATCAGCTCGGACGTGCGCCGCCCGGTGAACAGGATCGGGCTCTCGTTGAGGTACAGCGGCCGGTACACCGCTTGCATCACCGCCTGCGCGCGCGCGTCCTCGGTGCCGATGACGATGCGATCGGGTCGCTTGAAATCGCCGATCGCCGCGCCCTCGCGCAGGAATTCGGGGTTGGAAACGACGGCGGTGTCCAGGTCGGGCCGCTTCTCGCGCAGGATCGCCTCGACGCGGTCGCCCGTCCCCACCGGCACCGTCGACTTGGTGACGACCACGCTCGGCCCGGTCAGCGCGTCCGCGATCTCCTCGGTCGCGGCGAAGACATAGGACAGGTCCGCATGCCCGTCGCCACGCCGCGACGGCGTCCCCACCGCGATGAAGATCGCATCCGCGCCGTCGACCGCGGGCGCAAGGTCGGTGGTGAAGCTCAGCCGCCCCGCCGCAACGTTGGCCGCCACCAGCGCCGCCAGCCCCGGCTCGAAGATCGGCATCCGCCCCGCGTTGAGCGCCGCGATCTTGTCCGCGTCCTTGTCGACGCACACCACCTGGTGCCCGAAATCGGAAAAGCACGCTCCCGACACGAGCCCGACATAGCCCGACCCGATCATGGTGATACGCATGGAAAACCGCCGCCTGTGAAACGAAGCGTCGGGCTTAAGCCGAGCAATGGTGAATTGCCACCACCGGCGCCGATCACGACGTCACGCGCGTCCCGTGCAATTCACGCGCGCCGCGGATCAGCGTCAGCCGATCGACGCGGTTCCCCTCGGGGTGGAACACGACGCGCATGATCCCGCCCTCGACCCGGAATTCGGTGGCCGACACGGGTCGCAGCGGCGTGGGCGACTGGCCGAACGCCGCGATCGTCAGCCGTCCGTCGCCGCTCAGCGCGACGCTCACCACCGGTGCCTCCGTCTTGAACGTGCCCACGTAGCGCGCGAGCACCGCCGGCGCGATCGCCACCGGCGCGGGCGCATCGCCGGTCCGGGTCGCCAGCGTCGGCCCGGCCGCCTCCACGCGGTGCACCGCCACCACCGGCACGCCCGCGCCGTCGCGGCGGAACTGGAACCAGGTCAGGCTGCCCGCGCCGAAGAAGAAGCGATCGTCGCCCGCGGCGAAGGCTTCCTGCTCGTCGTCGTCCCGGCCCAGCCACAGCTTACCGTCGCGTGGGAAGAAGCGCAGCGCGGGTCCACGCTCGGCCTGGTAGGTGCCGAACAGCGCCGCCACGTTCGCAGGCGGATCGACCGGGGTGAAGCTCGGCACCGGCTGCCCCATCGCCAGCGCCGCCAGCCGTTGTACCAGGACGTCCGGGTCGGTCGCGGGATCGTCGGTATTGGCGAGCACCGCGACGAACAGCTCGGCCGCCGGCACCCAGGCACTCGCCGCATCCAGCCCGCGCCCGGAGCCGCCGTGCACCAGCGCCGGCCGCCCGCGCAGTTCGCGCAGCCGCAGGCCGAAGCCGTACGGCTCCGTTCCGCCGCCGGTGAGCCGCGCGGGCGCGATCATCTCCGCATACAGCGCCCGCGACACGACCCGGCCGCCGTGCAGCGCCCGTGCCCAGCGCGCCAGGTCGGCAACACTCGCAACCAGCCCCCCCGCCGCGCCGGCGACGCTGATATGCACACCGCGCGCCGGGGCATAGGCGCCGCCCTCGCGTGAATAGCCGCGCGCCGCGCCCGTCGAGGCCTCGGCATAGGCCAGCGTCTTCAGCCCCAGCGGCCGTCCGATCCGCTCGACCACCGCCTGGTGCCAGGGTTTGCCCGTCACCTGCTCGACGATCGCGCCCAGCACGACATAACCGCCATTGTTGTACTCCCAGCGTTCGCCCGGCGGCGACACGGCGGGGCGGCTGCGGATCAGCGCGATCAGGTCGGCTGTGCTGTTTGGCTGCAGCGAGGGCGGACTCAACATCCAGCCGGGGATCTTGCTGAAGTCCTGCAGCCCGGACGAGTGGTTGAGCAGCTGGCGCACCGTCGCGTTCGCGCCCGGTGACGGCCAGTCGGGGAAGAAGCGCGACAGCGGGTCGTCCAGCCGCACGCGCCCTTCCGCCACCAGCTGCAGCACCACCGCCGCGACGATCTGCTTGGTGATCGATCCCAGCCGGATCGGCGTGTCGGGCGTGATCGCACGCGCGCCACCGGTATCGGCAAGTCCGCGTCCGCCCGCGTACAGCGTCCGGCCACCGAGCATCACGATCACCGCCGCGCCCGGCGCATCGGCGGGGAAGCTCGCCGCCACGATGCGTTCCACTTCGGCGGCGCTGACGCGCTCGGCCGCAGCGGTCTGCGCCACGGCCCCCGCGCCCGTCATGCCGGTGGTCGCCAGCGCGATCGCCAGCCAGCCTGCTCGTGAAGTCGCCATGTGCCGCCCCTCTCCCGTGAGGGTCCTGCCTTGCGGCAGGGTCCGTGCAGAGCCGTTGGCGATGCGGGAGGAGAAACGATGCAGGCGCGGTTCAGCGTGGCGAAACCCCCGCCACGAACGTCGCCAACGCGGCGTTGACCTCGTCGGGCGCCTCCTGCTGCACCCAGTGACCCGCGCCCTCGATCAGCGTGGTGCCGCGATAATCGTCGCACGCCGCGCCTGCGCTCGCGAACATGTCGATGCCGGGCATGAAACCGCGCACCGGGTCCAGCGTGCCGGCGACGAAGCACGCCGGCTGTTCGATATGCCTCCCCTTCACCACGTCGCGCGCGGCGAAATCCAGGTCCTGCGCGCGATAGCGGTTGAGCGGCCCCGTCCAGCCGCCGCGCGCGAACGCCGCGCGATAGTGCGCCATGTCGGCCTCGTTCATCCACTCGGGATAGCGGCTGGGCGCGGCCATGCCGTCGAGGAACTTGGCGTCGGGACCCTTGGGCGCGAACGGCTGCGCGCGCAGCCCCTCGCCCGAGATGCCCCAGAAGATCTTGTCGAGCGCCTGCGCGTCGCCCGCGAACTCCGCCTCGGCGACGCCCGGCTCCTGGAAATACAGCTGGTAGAAGAACCGGTCCTTGTGGACGTGGCGCATCGCTGCGAGGAAATTGGTGTCGCCAGCGGGCACATAGGGCACGCTCAGCCCGGCCACCGCCGCTACCTTGTCGGCGTGGCGCAAGGCGGTGTTCCAGACGATCGGCGCCCCCCAATCATGCCCGAACAGGATCGCGCGGCCTCCCAGCGCGTCGATCACCTCCGCCACGTCGCCGCATAATTCGGCCATCGTATAGGCCTCGACCGCGTCGGGCTTGCTGCTCTCGCCATATCCCCGCACGTCCAGCGCCGCGATGCGTCGTCCGGCGGCGGCGAAATGCGCGATCTGGTAGCGCCAGGAATGGCTGAGCTCCGGCCAGCCATGCACGCACAGGATCGGCAGGTCGGGGCTGTTTGTCGGCCCATCCGCGATGACGCTCAGCGTGATGTCGCCGTTACGAACCTCGAACCGTTCCATGGCACCTCTCCCCTGGGCGTTCAGCATGCTCGACGACGGGCTTGGAGGCAATCCGACGGACACTATGAACGCTCCAGCCGTGAAGACTGCGCTACTAATCTCGCCCATCAACGCCATTCCCATGGTCAGCCACGATCGCCGAGGGGGATCGGTTTGAGCGTCAAACCGCGCATCAGCTCGTGCCCTATCTGTTCGGGCCAGTACCGATCAGATCCATCAATGACGTGCTCGCTTTGGAACTGGATCAAGGTGACGCGGTGATGTCGATCCGTGGGCAATTGCACAACGTCGGCATCCCAAGGATTACGCGCGCTGCTTCCCGCATGTCGCCGCCGTGATAGCGAACCCGCTTTATGTCCGGGACGATTTCAAAAACGACGGCAGGATCGAACTGGTCGGCAAGCCTGCGGGTTTGGAGCAGTATCTATTGATTGCGGTCGAGGTCGCACTGGACGAGAACGGCCGGTACAACGTCGTGTCCTTCTATCCCGTCTCGGATCAGAAGGTCGAAGCGAGGCGCGACAAAGGCCACCTCAAACGCCTGCGGCTGCTATGAAACGGGCCTCCCGAAACTAGCTCGAGCGACCCGCAGTTTTTAGCTCTAGCCAGCTGGCCCATTTCCGGATTTCTTCGCCCCGAAGGGTTACTGTACCACGACAGCAATCGCGTTCGTGGTGTGTGAGGAGGCTGTTCTCACCTCTGAGAGCTAAATGGTTTAGGCCTGATAGATGGCCGCACCTTGCCAACTGTCAACGCAGGACAGTTCGCAACGGTTGCAGCCACGATTCAACAAAAAGGGAGGCCGGTTTCCCGACCTCCCCGCTTTGTCTTCAGCCCGAGGGCGTGACTTACTGACCCGAACCCGGGCCGTACATCACTTCCACGCGGCGGTTCTGCACTTCGCGGACACCGTCCGCCGTGTCGACCCGCGGGCGGGCTTCGCCGAACGCCTCGGATGCGATCACCGTGTCGGGGATCGAACGCGACGTCAGATAGCCCTTCACCGCGTCGGCGCGACGCTGCGACAGACCGACGTTGTAGCTGGCCGAACCCGACTTGTCGGCGTGACCCGCCAGCATGACCTGCGCGTTGCCGCAGTTCTGATACTGGGTAACGGCATTGTCGAGGATCGACGCGGCCTCCGGCGTGATGTCCGACTTGTCCCACTCGAAGAACACGATGAACGGTCCCGGCGAGCAGACCGGTGCTTCCACCACGGGCGGCGGCGGCGGCGGCGGGGGCGTCTCGACCACCACCGGCGCCACGACCACGGGCGGCTCCGGCGTGAAGAAGTTGTACGTCAGGCCGCCCAGGATGCTGTGCGAACGGAAACGACCCTCGTGCAGGCGGTTGCGCACGTCGTTCAGCTGGACGTTGTCGACGTTGAAGAAGCGATACTTCACCGACACGTCGACATTGTCCGACAGCGGCGCGCGGATGCCGGCCAGCGCCTGGTAGGCGAAGTTCGTGTCCGAATCGTCCAGGAAGCTGCCGAAACGGTTCAGGCCGTAACGCGCCTTGACGCGCGCCACGCCGACGCCGCCGCCGACAAAGCCCTGCACGCCGTCATCCGGACCGAAGTCCAGCAGGCCGTTGAGCATGAACGACAGCGCGTTGGTCTTGCCGCCGGCATAGTTGAACGAGCCGGACGTGGAGTCGACCAGGCCACCGGTCGAGGTGTACACCGGCGTGGTCACGGACGACCGGAAGCCGTCCACCACCGCCTGGCGATAGCTGACTTCAGCCTCGACGCGGAAGCCGCCGAAATCATAGCCGATCTGGCCGCCGACATCCCAGCCATATTCGTGGTCGACGCTGGCTGCGCGATCGACGGTCGTGCCGGTCACAAGCGTGATGTCGTAATCGATGTCCTCAACGATCATCGCACCGCCTTCAACGCCCACATACCACGACTTGTCGCGGGCGAGGGCGGGCGTGGCGAGAGCCGTAGAGGCGAGTGCCAGAACAATGGCAAGCTTCCGCATGGTAATCCCCTTTTCACAGTGTCACTTCGGACAACGCAAACTCGATACTCCGGGGTTGGTTGCGGCGCAAGATGACATTCCCCGACTTGTGTTGCATCTCGGCCACAGACGGCCGGCTGAAAGAGTTAGCGTATCGCTAACGTGGATCAGGCCGCGATAAGTCCGTGTGTTCGCAGCAAGATCAAGACCTGTGTCAATGTCGCGCGCGCTTCCGCATCCACCGTCGTGCCGCCGGTGGCGACGGCGATCGCCGGCTGTCTAGGGCCGACCACGCGCACCCCGTCGATCACTAGCTCCGCGCCCGACAGTCGCCCGACACGCCACTGCCCGCCCGTCCGACTTGCCTCGCAATCGTCGGCCATGCTCCAGACGCGCATGCCGTCCCGCGCCGGCGCGAAGCGCCAGCCGCCTGCCGTCCACCCGGCCAGCGCCCCCGCCCTGCCCGACCAGGCGCCGGTCGGCACCGATCCCGCGATCCAGCACTGGCCCTCGCTAGGGTTTTCTGGCGGCGCGTTCACCCCCACCGCCTCGACGCTCGCCTGCGCCAGCAGGTCCAGCAACGCCAGCGCCTCGTTGTGCGTCATTTCCTTTTGCGCCTGTCCTGCCTCCAGCAGCGGCAGCGCCCATCGTGCCGTGTCCGTCATATGCTCTCCTGGGGTTGTCACAGCGTGATGGTCACGCCCGCCGATTCGCCGAACGTCCCGCGTTGCCGGACGGTGACGGTCACCGGTCCCGCCGCCCGGTCCGTCGCCGTCACGATCGCGGCGGGCGTCGTTACCAGTTCCTCGCGCGCGCCTATCGTCACGCGATAATGTTCGCTTTCCTCGCCGAGCGGCGCGTCGACTCCGTCAAGCCAGCGCCAGCCCGCGCGGCTCCGCCGGAGCCAGCTGACGACAGCGCCACCCTCGCCCGTCGCCGTCCAGCGCAGCCCAATGGGCGCCAGCGGCAGCACCGACACACCAGCCACGTTCGCGGTTGCGACCGATGGCTCGTCCACGTCGCCGACGCCCGCCGCCATGATCCGCACCGTTCCACCCAGCGCCGCCAGCGGCAGGTCGATCGCCGATGTCGTGTCGGCGCCCAACAGAACGAACCGGCTTCCCGCCACGCCCGCCGACGGCAGCGTCCCACGCCGTCCGCGCCACAGCCCACGCAGCCGCCAGCGCCCGTCACCCAGCGGTTCGGCGGTTCCGAACTGAACCAGCTCGTCGCCGACCAGCGCCAGGTTCGCGCCGCGGTCCAGCGCCGCCGCATCAGCGTCGTCCAGCGCCATGTCGCCGCGCGCCAGTTCCACCACCAGCGTATGACGCTTGTCGATCAGCGTCGCCGGTGCCGCGCCCGCCGGCTCGACGACCGTGCCGATGACGCCCGGTGCGGCGGTTGCGCCTGCTTCGGTCCAGCTCGCCCCCGCATCAAGGCTCAGCAGCAGCGGTGCGCCGCGCCAGCCCGCGCCCGTGCCGCACGCCACCACCAGCAGCCGGGGCTGCGTCAGCACCGAGTCGTCCAGCGCGGGCAGCTCGACCGCATGCAACAGCGTGCGCCCGACCGGCAGATCGACCTGCGCCAGCACCCGCCCCGCGCTCGCGGCGGCCGCGACCGGCGCGCGCGCCAGCGGCGACAGCACCACGCTCGCCGCCATGGCTTCCAGCACCACCTCGTCGACCCGCCACGACCCGCTCTCGCCCGCCACCCCGACCACGTCCCCCGGTGCCAGCCGCAGCGCGTCCAGCCTCGCCGGCAGCGTCCGCCGCACCCGCGCCGCCTCGCCGCGCGCGAGTGCCGCTTCTGCGATCCCCTTTGCCGCGCCCGCCGAGATCGCGGCCGGCACTTCCATCGCCAGCGTTGGCCCGCCCGGCGCCGGACGCCGCGCCCGCTGCAGCCCCGCCTGCCAGTCGCGCGCGGGATCATAATGGCTCACCGTCACGACCGCAGGCGCGGTGTCCGCCGCCGCCACCTCGCGCGACGCGGCCCGCCCGTCCTGCTCGATCATTGTCAGTGCCGGGGGCCCGCCATCGCGCATCACCAGCCCCGCACCGTCGGGCGCGAACCACGCGCCGCTCGCGGTCGCCAAGCTCTCCAGCACCGCGCCCACCGACCCGCCCACCCCGGCAAATCCGTCGACCAGCAGGCTCGCACCCCCGCTCACCTCCGCCGCCAGTTCGGCCGCAATCGCGCCGACCGTCACCGGTTCCTCGTCCGCCACGACCTCGAAGGTCAGGTTCGGCAGCCGATCGCCGAACGGCTCCAGCGCCAGATCCTCGAATACCGCATAGGCATGCCCACGATGCGCCGGCGCGAGCCCCGCACCCTCGGCCGACGCGATCAGCGGGTCCGCCACCTGCTCCTCGCCGCCGAGGTGCAGCCGGAACGTCGCCGGCACCTTCCACTCAGCCTCCGCGCCCCGGATCAGCTGCCCGTCCGCCCACACCCGCCCGACGCGCAGCACCGGCCGCGCCGACAGCAGCACCGCGAACGATGCCGAATAGCTGTAGCGCGTCGTTGACGGCTGCCCCTTGCCCGCGCGACTGGTGGCGCGCCGTTCGATCAGGTCGGTGGACCAGATCACCGTGCCAGCCACGCGCATTGTCCCGAACAGCTTGGGGATTGGCGTGCCATAGGACGAGGTCTGCACGCGCAGCTCGGTCAGCCGCGGCCCCTCGCGCCCCTTGGGCGCCAGCAGCCGCGCGTCCACCGCCCGCCCCGCCAGCGCGCCCAGCGCCGCCCCCACCGGCCCACCGAGCACTCCGCCGACGGCGGTCAGCACCAACGTCGCCATCAGCTAGTCCCCCATCCGCCAGCACCCAATCACCGGCCATGAAACATCACCCGGTCGCAGCACCACGCGACGCAGCCCCGCATCGGCATGCACCAGGCCCGCGCCCGCCCTGATCCCCAGATGCAGCTGCCCCGGCCCCGTCCGCAGCAGCACCACATCGCCCGCGCGCGCGTCATCCGCCCGGATCAGCACCGCATCGAGCAGCGCCGCCACCTTCTCCGCATCGCCGCCACGCAGCGCATATCCCGTCGGCACGTCACCGGCGAACCCACCTGCCCGCAACGCCCACGCCGCCAGCCCGACGCAGTCCAGACCCGTCGCGGGGTCGCGCCCGTGCAATCGAAACCTAGCACCCAAAGCTGCCAGCGCAGCCTCAGCTACCGCACTCACGCGCCCGGATGCCGTGTCAGAAGGTCGATCCCCGGCAGATACGGCTCGCCGCGAAAATTCACCGCGTTGCCGAACCGCCCCGCGCACGTCGCCAGGCTCTTGTCGCAGCCCTGGATCAGCTCGACCAGCACACCAGCCCCGGCCACGAACACCGGCTCCTCGCGCAACGTCACCGCTGCGCCCGCCGACGCCGCGATCCACCCCTCCAACCCGCCATTGGCGCCGCCGAACCAGCGCAGCCGCCCGTCCGCGTAGATCCCGTCGGCGGCGGCGCGGTCCAGTGTCACCGTCCGCCCGTCGACCGCCACCACGCGCGCAAAGCCGCGCCGCCCGGCCATCGCCACCCGGCACCGCCGATCGCCCAGTTCCGCGCGGCATTCGGGCGAGGTCTCCTCCACCACCGGCCGCGCCAGCGCCGCACTAGCGCCGCGCAACTCGGCGCTGAACTGCCCGCCCTTCAGCGACACCGCCCCCAGCCGCCCTTCGCCCAGCTCGACGCGCTCGCCGCCGCCGGTCCAGTCCACCGCGAACAGCACCACCCGCGCGCCGTCCCAGCGGCCGCTGAGCAAATCCGCCTGGCCGATCGCCGCACTCGACAGCGCCCCGGCCACGTCGCTCGTATCCGCCTCCAAAGGCAGACTCCGCTTCACCGCCGACGGCATCATCCCGGGCGCGGCGCGATGCACCAACCCGTCGACCACCAGATCGCCGTCATGCGCGGTCAACCCGATCGCCACCCCATCGCGCCGCTCCACCCGCCAGCACAGCGCGAGCGTCGTCACTTCATGCGTCAGCATGCCCATGCGAATCTCCTTTCGACCCGGTGAGGAGCAAGAGGGCCGTCCTCGCCCAAGCCCCTCCCCGGCTTCCGTCGGGGAGGGCAGGAGGCAGGCTAGCGCGAGCTCCCCGCTACCTGCTCGTCACTCCCTTACTTCCACCAACGGCACCGATACCGCCTCGCCGGCCGCCCAGGTGGCGCACGCCACCTCCAGCCGGTCTTCCGCGAACCGCACCGGCACGTCGAAGCCGAACGACGCCCGCACCGCCACCCCCGCCGCCGGAGCCGCATCCAACACCACGCCGCCCGCCTCCACCGCGAAGTCCGTCGTCCCCACGCCGCCGACCGTGACGGACACGCTCCCCGCCACCGGCCGCGTGATCCGCCGTTCCATCTCCCCGTACCGCTTCACCAGATCGAACCGCCGCCGCACGCCGTCGCCGTGGCCGAGCAGCTGATTGCCCGCCTCGAAATCGAACGGGTCACGCAGCCGAAACCCGCGCGCGGGCCCCAGCCGCGCGCGAAAGAACCCCAGCAGCGCGGCGATGTCCGCCTCGCTCCGCACCCCCGGCCCGACGTCATAGCGCGTCCGCGCCTGCGCCCAGTTCGCCTGCCGCTGTTCCGCCCCGCCGCTGCCCGCGATCACCGCGGTCGAGAAAGCCGGCGCCACCGCCGCGTCTCGCCCGAGCGCCAGCGGAAACAGCACATCGTCGAATGCCTGCACCTCGTCCTCCCCATCCCAATATACCAAGCCGTCGCGCAGCACCTGCGGCAGGGCCCACAGGAACACCGCCGCCACGCCGCGCCCCCGCGCCGCTTCCGCCGCCGCGACGATAAGGTCCCATTGCGCGGCGTCCTCGCCCCGCAGCACGAAGCCGCTGAGATAATGCTGGTCCCCCACCGGATACCCCAGCCGCGCCTCCGCCGCCGCCACGCCCTCGCGCGTCGCCGCCGTGTCGCCAGCCGTCACCCAGTCGTAATCCTCCAGCTGCAGCACATCGAAGGCGGGGCTTGCCCACCCAATCGGCAACGTCGCGCGCTTCGCTTCCGGCGCGGCGCGGTCGAGCACCGTCGGCAGATAGGCCAGCAGATGCGTGACGCAGCCGGGCGCGGCGTCCTTGGCAGCCTCCGCCAGCGCCGCCGTCGACGCCGCCAGACAAGCGCCCGCCGCATCCAGCGTTGCGCGCTGCCCGGCGCTCAGGCTCGCCCTGACCGTCGGGATCGCCACCGGCGCGAACGCCGCCACCGCGCTCGCGTCGTAAAGACATGGCCGCCCATCCGGCATCGTCCACCACCACGGCTCGCCGACCTGGAATTTCGGCGACAGCCCCGCCGCCACCGCCACGCCCATGAACGCCGCCGCCACCGCGTGCAGATACGCCATCGCCTCCGCATTGGCCGGCGACAGCAAGGTCGATGGCGGCACCCATCCGGTCAGTGCCGGCGAACCGTCGGCGGCACGCTGCTTCCACCCCGCCGGGCAATGCTCGTCTAACAGCTCGTACGACAGCGACCAGATCACGTCGTACCCGAGCGCCCGCGCGCGTTCGGCAAAGTCGCGATGCCACGCGGCGCACGCCACGTTCAGCGCACCACCGTCGAGCGTCGCCAGAGCGGAAGAGAGCCGGAAATAATGGCTCATCCCGACATAATGGTTGATCGCGCCACGATACCCCAGCTGCAGCACGTTGCGCAGCAACCGTGCGGGCGTCAGGTGATACTGGTCGTCATAACCGCTCGCGATCTGCAGCGAGTGCGGCGGCACCACGACATCGCCGATCGCCAGCACCGCCCCAGGCCCGTCGCAGGCAATGCCCGTCATCTCCGCCCAGCCCTCGCCCCCCCCGGACTCTGGCGTCGCGAAGGGCGTGGCGCTGCCCGGCACATATCCCGGCGGCGCCAGCGACACGAACATCCGGTCGACATCGCCCATCCACACCACCGGCCCGCCCAGCCCGAACCCGTTGCGCACGTCGGCAAAGTCGAACGCCACGGCCGCGTCCTCGCCGCTCCCGACCGCGTAATTCCACAGCCGCACGTAGGCGGTGAACGCCTCCCCATCGGCGTCGCGCCCCTCCACCGTCAGCACCGGCCCATCGACCTGATCCAGCGCCACCACGCCCCCCGACCGCCACCGGAACGACAGCCGGCACCCGCGAAAATCGCGCGCCGTCTCATATGCCAGCAGCGGATGATCGAACCGATCGGCGGCCTCCCAGATCACCCCCACCAGGTCGCCCACCCGCCCGAACACCGCATCGACGCGCAGGGCGTCGGGCGCGGTGGTGACGACGGAGGCCATCGTCGGGCGCGGAAAGTTCACGGACCAGAACCGCGGGTCGAACCGCGTGATGTAGTCCGACGCCTGCTCGCGGCGTTCGGTTGCGAGCCAGTGTGGCATGGGGATCTCCTGATGCGACGGGGGTTTAGGCAACACCATTGCGTCACCCCGGCCTGGAGCCGGGGTCCAACGTGCAGCGCCGCTCACCCAGGGCGGGCAGCATACACCCGCACAAGTTGCTTCCTTGGTCGGGTCAGCGCGCGGGCAGCGGCTCCAGGCCAAGGCCAACGGCAAGATCAACCCAGGCGGGATTGGACTGCTCGATCAGCGGGATTTTCCAATCACGCCGCCAGCGTTTGATCCGCTTCTCGGTCGCGATTGCCGCTTCCATCGTGTCGGCCATCACGAACCAGACTAGCCTGAGCACACGTAGCGAGAGGTGAAGCCGGCGAACCTGCCTTCACGATGCTGCATCAACCGGCCTATCAAGTTCGATGTCACGCCTACATACAATGTGCCAGGGAGGGCGCTTGCCAGGATGTAGACGCACGGTTGTAGCTCCCGCATGGGTTCAGCTTGCCGCACGTTGGACCCGGCTCAAGGCCGGGGTGACGGAGTAAGCTTTCTCTGCCACTTCCCTCCGCGCCTCCGCTGAACGGACCTTCTACCCCTCCAACGCCGCCCGCACCGCCCGCGCGACCTGCCGGCTCGATTGCCGCATCGCCTCCGCACCTTCGCCGGCGCGCGCGTTGATCGTGATGCTGACCCGCACGTCGCGCGCGCTGCCCGAACCAGTTGCCTCCACCCGCCCCGCCGCTGTCGGCACGAACAGTTCCGGCCCGCGCTCGCCGACCAGATACCCGCGCCCGCCGACCACCGGCCCGCCGGTCGCCCGCCCCGGCAG
>NZ_JAQGLJ010000092.1 GCF_028292945.1 Sphingomonas bacterium
TATCCACCTCGACTTGCGTCGCGCATTTGCTCGAGAGTCCTTTGGTTTATTCTTGCAACTGCTTAGACCGATGCACTTGACGATCACGGAAATACGTGAGTTCCATGGGAAACTCGACTTTCTAGCCGAGACGGAAATCCTGGCAGCACGATTGGGCGAGCAAATGCCAGATTGGGATGCCGTTGATCCTCGTGGCATTCAGGATGGATTGCTCGCTTTCTTCGCCGACCGCCTGAAAGTCCAGCAACGCGAAGCCGGCGTCCGCCACGACCTGATCGACGCCGTGTTCGCACTCGGCGGCGAGGACGATCTCGTCCGCCTGCTCGCCCGCGTCAGCGCGTTGCAGGCGTTCGTGGGTACGGAGGACGGAGCGAACCTGCTCGCCGGCTACAAGCGCGCGGCGAATATCCTGAAGAAGGAGGGCTACGAAGCTCCCCTCCCGTCTGCGGGAGGCGCTGGGAGCAGGCAGCCCAGCACCGACGAAGCGCTGGACCTGCCCGACGCCCCACCCCCGACCCCTCCCGCAAGCGGGCGGGGAGAGATTTCCCTGTCCTACACGCCCGAACCGGACGAAGAGGCGCTCCACGCCGCGCTCGATTCCGCCGAGCCGGCTGCGGCCGATGCGGTCGCGTGCGAGGACTTCGGCGCTGCGATGGCTGCGCTGGCCAGCTTGCGCGCGCCGATCGACCGGTTCTTTGAAGCGGTGACCGTCAACGATCCGAACGCGGCCAAGCGCGCCGCGCGGCTGCAGCTGCTCGCCCGCGTACGCGACGCCGTCCATACCGTCGCGGATTTCTCCAGGATCGAGGGCTGAGCGTGATGCGTGCACGTCTGAACTTCCGTTGAACTTCCGCGCAAGTCGATCCGCGCCGCACGATGCGATCCCGACTGAACTTCGGTTGAACTTCCAAATGCCATTCGTGCCAAACTGCTGATAAAGGGCCGACAACAAGCCATGACCCAGTATGTATACCGCTTCGGTGGCGGCGTCTCCGATGGGGGCAAGGGCGACTCGCGTGCGACCCAGGCACGTCCGGGGGACGTTTCTGAGCGCAAGGCGCTGCTCGGTGGCAAGGGTGCGAACCTCGCCGAGATGGCGTCGATCGGCCTCCCCGTGCCGCCGGGCTTCACCATCGCAACGCCGATGTGCGCGCTGTACTACGAAGCGGGCGAGCAGCTCCCGGAAGACGTCCGCGCCGAGATCGCCGGCGGCATCGCACATATCGAAGCGGTCACCGGTCACCGCTTCGGCGACGCATCCGATCCGCTGCTGGTGTCGGTCAGGTCAGGCGCCCGCGTGAGCATGCCCGGCATGATGGACACGGTACTCAACCTCGGCCTCAACGACGCCACGGTCGCGGGGCTCGCCACCGCGTCGGGCGACGCGCGGTTCGCGTGGGACAGCTATCGCCGCTTCATCCAGATGTATGCCGACGTGGTGCTGGAGCTGGACCACGGCGCGTTCGAGGAGGCGCTGGAGGTTGCCAAGGAGGATCGCGGCTTCACGCTCGACACCGAGCTGTCGGCCGCCGATCTCCAGGCGCTGGTGGCCGAGTACAAGGCGCTGGTCGAGGCCGAGTGGGGCAAGCCCTTCCCGCAGGATGTCCACGAGCAGCTGTGGGGCGCGGTCGGCGCGGTGTTCGGGTCATGGCAGTCCGAGCGCGCGAAGACCTATCGCCGGCTGAACGACATTCCCGCCGACTGGGGCACCGCGGTCAGCGTGCAGGCGATGGTGTTCGGCAACATGGGCGACACGTCGGCGACGGGCGTCGCCTTCACCCGCGATCCCTCGACCGGCGCCAACGCCTATTATGGCGAGTTCCTGATCAACGCGCAGGGCGAGGATGTCGTCGCCGGCATCCGCACGCCGCAATATCTGACGCGCGCTGCCCGCGAGATGGCCGGGGCAAGGGCGACCTCGATGGAGGAGGCGATGCCCGCCGTGTACGGCGAACTGGCAAGCGTGTTCGCGACGCTCGAGCACCACTATCGCGATATGCAGGACATCGAGTTCACGGTCGAGCGGACCAAGCTGTGGATGCTCCAGACGCGCTCGGGCAAGCGCACCGCCAAGGCGGCGCTCAAGATCGCGGTCGACATGGCGGAGGAAGGCCTGATCAGCCGCGAGGAGGCGATCGCGCGCGTCGATCCGCAGGCGCTGGACCAGCTGCTCCATCCGACGCTCGATCCCAGCGCAGCGCGCGACGTGATCGCCAAGGGGCTGCCCGCGTCGCCCGGCGCCGCGTCCGGCGCGGCGGTGTTCGACGCCGCTACGGCCGAGAAATGGGCCGCCGACGGCAAGCCGGTGATCCTGGTCCGCACCGAGACCAGCCCGGAGGACATCGGCGGCATGCATGCCGCGCGAGGCATCCTCACCGCGCGCGGGGGGATGACCAGCCACGCCGCCGTGGTGGCGCGTGGCATGGGGCGGCCGTGCGTGTCCGGCGCGGGCTCGATCGCGATCTCGGCCAAGGACAAGGTCATGCGCGTCGCGGGACGCGAGGTGCGCGAGGGCGACACGCTGACCATTGATGGTTCGACCGGCGAGGTGATGGCGGGCGAAGTGCCGACGGTCAGCCCCGAGCTGTCGGGTGATTTCGGGGTGCTGATGGGCTGGGCCGACGCGGTCCGCCGGCTCAAGGTGCGCTGCAACGCCGACACCCCCAACGACGCCCGCGTCGCGCGCGAGTTCGGCGCGGAGGGCATCGGCCTGTGTCGCACCGAGCACATGTTCTTCGACGCCGCCCGCATCACCGCCGTCCGCCAGATGATCCTGGCCGAGGACCTCGCCGGCCGCCAGGTGGCGCTGGCGAAGCTGCTGCCCGAACAGCGTAGCGACTTCGCCGCGATCTTCGAGGTCATGGCGGGGCTGCCTGTCACGATCCGCCTGCTCGACCCGCCACTGCACGAGTTCCTGCCCCACGAGGAAGCGGACTTCGCGGAGGTCGCGCGCGCGTCGGGGCTAGAGATCGACGCGCTCAAGCGCCGCGCCGCCGAGCTGCACGAGTTCAACCCCATGCTCGGCCATCGTGGCTGCCGGCTGGGGGTCACCTATCCCGAGATCTACGAGATGCAGGCGCGCGCGATCTTCGAAGCGGCACTCGACGTCGCCGAGCGCGGGGATGCACCAGTGCCGGAGGTGATGATCCCGCTCGTCGCGACCAGGCGCGAGCTGGAGCTGATGAAGGCCGTCGTGGACCGGGCGGCGCGCGCCGTGTTCGCCGAGCGCGGGCGTACGGTCGACTACCTCGTGGGCACGATGATCGAGCTACCTCGCGCCGCCTTGCGCGCCGGCGACATCGCCGAGCAGGCGGAGTTCTTCTCGTTCGGCACCAACGACCTGACGCAGACCACGCTGGGTGTCAGCCGTGACGACGCCGGCCGCTTCCTGGGCCAGTATGTCGAACAGGGCATCTACGCCCGCGACCCGTTCGTCAGCCTCGACATCGAAGGCGTCGGCGAGCTGGTGACGATCGCCGCCGAGCGGGGCAGGGCGAAGCGGCCCGCGATCAAGCTGGGCATCTGCGGCGAACATGGCGGCGACCCGGCGAGCATCGCGTTTTGCGAACAGGTCGGCCTCGATTACGTCAGCGCCTCGCCGTATCGCGTGCCGATCGCCCGCCTCGCAGCGGCGCAGGCGGCGTTGAAGACCTAGCGCCGCGGGCCGAAATCGAACCAGCCGCGCCGTTCGCCCATGGTGTCGCGGGGCCGCACGACCCGCGTGGACCGTGGCGAAGTCGTCATCGGCGCCGTCGTGACCGGCGTGGCCGCCAGCCGGGCATGATCCTGCTCCAGCTCGCGATGGCGGGTATCGGCCGCCGCGAGCCGCGCGTCGGCGTCCTTGCGATAGCCGGCATGCGCGTCGCGCTCGGCGGCATAGCGCTCGCGCCACTTGCGTCCGCCCGGGTGGCTGGCGAGACCCAGCAGCCATCCGGCGACGAACACCAGCGCGACGATCGCCCATTGCGTGACGTTGAATTCCTGCATCGCTGCCTCCTGTTACGGAAGCATAACGATGCGGGGCCGTTGCGGTTGCCTCTGGGTCGCTTCAGCTGATCAGCGCGTCCTTGATGTCGCACGCCGCCGGCCCGAGGATGACGACGAACAGCGTCGGCAGGATGAACAGGATCAGCGGGATCGTCATGATCGCCGGCAGCCGCGCCGCCTTTTCCTCCGCCCGCATCATGCGCTCGTTGCGGAACTCCGCCGACAGCACGCGCAGCGCGGATGCCAATGGGGTGCCGTATTTCTCGGTCTGGATCATCGTCGTGACCACGCCCTTGACCGCGTCCAGATTGACGCGCGACGCCAGGTTCTCGAACGCCGAACGCCGGTCGCTGAGAAACCCCAGCTCGATCGCGGTCAGCTGGAATTCGTCGCCCAGTTCGGGATAGGCGCGCCCCAGCTCGCGAGCGACGCGGTGAAAGGCGGCGTCGACGGTCAGGCCGGCTTCGGCGCAGATCACCAGCAGGTCGAGTGCGTCGGGCAGGCCCTTGCGAATCGCGTCCGACCGTTTGCTGATCTTGTTCTTGAGGAAGATGTCGGGCGCCTTGTAGCTCAGGATGAACACGCCCGCGACCAGGCCGTAACGCTTCAGCGGCCCCCAGGTCGGGAAGGTATCGGTGCCATAGACGACGAACAGGATCAGCGCGCCGAACACGATCGGCAGCACCAGACGCCCGAAGATGACCGCGACCGCCCAATCTTTCGACCGGATGCCCGCCTGCATGAGCTTGACCTGGGCCGTCTTGACCTGGCTTTCCTGCAGGACCTTCATCGACGACAGGATGCCGCGCATGCGGTCGGCGGCGTCGTTGCGCTGGACCAGCTTGGCGCGCCGCTTGGTCGACGCGGTGATGCCGGCCTTCAGCTGCTCGCGGCGATCGTTCAGCGCCTTGACGCGCTTGGCCATGGGATCGCGCACGGTGGTCACGGCATAGATCGCGACCAGCACCGCCAAAGCGGCGACGCCGGTCAGCATCGTCACGACCCAGATGACATCGACGCCCAGCAGCGTGGGGGAAGGAACGGAAGGATTCATCACCAGCTTCGCGCCCTCAGATCTCGAAATTGACCATCTTGGCCATGATGCCAGCACCTATTCCCATCCAGATCATGCCACCGATTCCGGCGACCATCAGCCGCTGGTCGATGAAGAAGTTCTGCATGTATTCGGCATTGATGAACCAGATCAGCGTGAACACGATGAACGGCAGCGAGCCGACGATGTAAGCGGAGGCCTTCGATTCCGACGACATCGCGCGGATCTTCAGCTTCATCTGCCCGCGCTTGCGCAGCACGTCGGCCAGGTTCGCCAGCGTCTCGGCCAGATTGCCGCCCGTCTCGCGCTGGATAGCGATGGTGATGACGAAGAACTGGAATTCGGGCGTGCCCAGCCGGTCGGCGGTGTCCTGCAACGCGGAGTCCATCGACCGACCGATCTTCATCTTGTCGCCAACCGCGCGAAACTCCTCGCCAACGGGGCCTTCGACCTCGTTGCCGACCACCGCCATCGTTTCGGAGATCGGGAGGCCGGAGCGCAGGCCCCGAACCAGCAGCTCGATCGCATCTGGAAACTTGGCGATAAACTTGCCTACGCGCCGCTTGATCGTCACCCCGACCCAAAAATGGGGAAAGCCGAGGCCGATGAGCAGCCCGGCCAGCAGACACAGGATCAGCGGCATGCCCTGCAATCGCACAAGCAGCGCGATCGCGAGCGACAGGCAGGCACTGACGGTGCCGTATTGCCCGACAGTCCAGGTCTTGCCCGTCATGTTCAACCGCTTCTGCAGCAGCGCGCGGTTGGGCAGGATCTTGCCAAAGGCGAGGTCCACGCGCGTCGCGCGCGTGGTGGTGATGCGGCGGAGCTTCTCCTCCGTGCTGATCGCGACGCTGCCGTGGCGCTCGCGCACCGCCGACAGGCGCCGCGCATGCGCACGGGCGGTCGACGGACCCGAAAAGGCCATTCCCACCAGGGTAATCACCACCAGCACGGCGCCCGTCAGCAGCAGGATCGGCAGGGAGATCATTTCTTGGCGCGCTTGCCGAGCAGCGACTTGAAGTCGAACTTGCCGACCAGGGATCCACCCTTCGCCTTCTTCTTGTCGTCGTCGACGCGGTCCTCGGCGGCACCGGCCAGAAAGGTCGCCAGCTCGACCAGCGGGGCCACGGTCTTCGAGTTCTTGCCCGCCTCGGCGAATGGCTTGCCCAGCTTGGCGGCCTGCGCCGCGAGCTTCTGGTCGTAGGCAACCGTGAAGTCGACCTTGCGTTCGATCGAGTTCTCGAAGTCCTTGCGACTGATCTCCAGCTGGCTGGACGCGGCCTGCAGGCGATTGACCACCACCTGCACCACCGTGTTGGGCGCGTTGGTCTTCATCCACGAAAGGATACGGATCGTGTCGCGCGCCGCCGCCAGCGTCAGATCGGTGACGATCACCGCCAGCTGAACGTCGTTGACCAGCGATGGGTGCTGCACCAGCATGGGCCGCGGCAGGTCGATGACGGTGCATTCGAACGCGCCGCGCATCTCCTCCTGCAGCTGGTAAAAGGCGGAGCCGTCGGTCATCAGCGGCGAGTTGATCGGCGCCTCGGCGCTGAGCACTGCCAGCTTCTCCGACGCCTTGACCATGGCCCGTTCGATGAACAGACCGTCGATCCGGCTGGGGTTGTCGATCGCGTCGGTCAGACCGCGTCCGGGTTCCAGATCAAGCGCAAGCGCGCCCGTGCCGAAATGCACGTCGAGGTCCAGCAGCGCGGTGGTGCGGTCCTCCTTCGTCGACAGGAGCCAGGCGAGCGAGGTCGCCACGGTGGACGCGCCGACACCGCCGCGCGCGCCCACGACGGCGATGGCGCAATGCGGCCGCTCGACGCCGGGCTCGACCACCTTGGGTGCGTTGAGCATCGCCTGCGCCTGCGTGAACGCTTCGCGCATGACGTCGGGATGCAACGGCTTCAGCAGGTAATCCTGGATGCCCGACGCAACCAGATCGCGGTACAGGCGCACATCGTTGACCTGCCCGGCGGCGATCACCACCGTGCCCGGCTCGCATACCTCGGCCAGGCCGTTGATGTCGTTGAGCGGGTCGCCCGATTCGGCAAGATCGACGAACAGGATGTGCGGGCTTGCAGACACCGACAGCGTCTGGATGGCATTGCGCAGGCCGCCCTTGTGGACCTTGTCCACCGACCAGCCGAGTTCGGCGATGACGGGCCGCATCGCTTCGGCCGTGGTGTCGTCGCAGACATAGGCGACGAAGGGCTCACGCGTGCCGGCGCTCGCGGGTTTCCAGGGTGCGTTCATCTTACTTGCCTCCCGCGCTTTGAACGGCGGTGCCGCCGCCGCCCGAAGGGGCTGCCTTGCGGAATGCGTCGATCGCCTTGGCCGACCGTGTCGGATCGACGCTGCCGGCGGACTGGCCGTGGACGAGGTCCTCGGGCTGGGCGATCATCGCGGCCAGGCTCGCGTTGGTGGCGCAGCCATAGTTGGACGATGTGTTGTTGTCGGGTTCGAAGCTGGCATTGCGGCTCCAATCCGGGCAACCCGGCACCGACGCCTTCATCCGGCTCACCACCACCCGCGCGCTGCCCGGGGTCACCGGGGCGCCGGTGAGGGCGCGCGCATCGGCGAGCAACAGGCCATAGCTCGCCACCGCCTGGGCCACATCGTCGCGCACGCCGCGATAGCCGCTGGGATCATCGAGCGAGACCTTGTCGCCATAGCCGAGCCGCAGCGATCCGAGCCAGCCGCCAAGCCGGCGCTCCTCGCCTGCGGCGAGGCCGTTGCCCGCCGTTGCGACGTCAAAGACGAAATCCTGCCGCGACACGACCGGCTGATGCACCGATTCGAGGCCGCGATTGGTGGTGCCGCCGCAGCCGCCGAGCAGAAGGGCGGGGGTCAGGGCCGCGAGGAGCAGCGAACGCTGAAACATCGAATGGGTCCTCATGGCGATCAGTTGGAGAAGCCAGGCATCGGCGACGAGCTCTTGCGAGACGACAGCGATGCACGGTCATCGGTGCGGCGCGCAGGCATCGGTGCCGGGCCGACGGGGGTTGGGGCCAAGGCGCCGATCGTCGGCGCTGGCGCGGTCGGGGCCGTCATGGTCGGCACCGGACGGCGCGCGCCGCTGATGCCGGAGCCGAGCTCGCCCGTGAAGATGCGCTGGAGATCGGTCGGTGCTCTGGCACCGTCCGTCGGCAGGATAATGTCGCCGGGATTGTCGACCGGCCGCACCAGATAGGGCGTGATGACGATCATCAATTCGGTCTCGTCGCGACGAAAACCGTTGGACCGGAACAGCGCGCCGAGCACCGGCAGATCGCCCAGGCCGGGCGTTTTCTCGATGGAGTTGTTGTGGTTGTTCTGCATCAGTCCGCCGATCACCATGCTCTGCCCGGAGCCAAGCTCCAGCGTGGTCTCGGCGCGCCGGGTGGTCAGGGCAGGGATGGTGGTGCCGTTGATCTGAACCGCGCCGTTGAACGACAACTGCGAAACCTCCGGTCGCACGCGCAGGGCGATGCGGCCGTTCGACAGCACCGTGGAGGTGTAGGCGAGGCTGATGCCGTACGATTTGTACTCGACGGACACCGCGCCCAGCCCCTGGCTGACGGGGATCGGTATTTCACCGCCGGCAAGGAAGTTGCAGGTTTCCCCGGACATGCAGGTGAGATTGGGATTGGCAAGCGTCGATACCTGGCCGATCGTCTCGCCCAGATCGAGCGAACCCAACAGATCCATGCCGAGCAGTCGACCCGCCGCGCTGATCAGTGTGCCCACGCCCTTTGCGGGCTGGGTGAATATCTTGGATCCGGGCACCAGCCCGTTCGCGTCCAGCGCGATCGGCGCTCCTGCCGCATTCACCGGAGCACCGTTGATGAAGCCTGCAGGCGGGGTCCCGGGCACGACGCCGATGGTGCCCTGCCGTCCCTGAGCCAGGCCAAAGGCGAAGCTGCCGCTGTCGCGATTGGTGAGGTTTACCCCGATGTTCTTGACGAAGCTGCGGCTGACCTCGGCGATGCGGACCTGCAGGTTGACCTGCAAGGGAGTCGCGGATTTCAGCCGGGACAGCACCTTCGATCCCTCGCCGACGAACGCCTGCACCAGCCGCTCGGCCTCGGCGGCGTCCTCGGGACCGGAAACCGTGCCGGTCAGCAGGACCAGGCCGTTCATCGGCGTGGCGACGATCTTCGCGTCGGGCATCGCCAGCGCCAGCATGGCCCCGATCGAGTCGAGATTGTTGCCGACGCGCACGGTGGCCGCATAGGCGACCTGACCGGTCCGCGTGGTGGCGCTGATCGTCGTCTCGCCCGTCTTCTTGCCGAAGATGTACAGCTGGGTCGGCGACCGCACCTGGACGTCGGCGACGCTGTCGTCGGCGATGAACAGGTCGGTCATCGGCCGCGACAGCGTAACCAGCCGGCCGCGGCCGGTGTTCACCTGCAGCACCGGGGCGGCGCTGGGCTGGGCGACCTGCGCGGGCGCGCTGGTCGGGACGGTGAGGCCGGCGCTGATCGCCAGGAGCGGCAGCGTGGCCAAGGTCAGGCGGGGTCGGAGAGCGTAGCGCATCAGTTCTTTCCTGCGACCGAGACGGCCGTGACATTGTTGCCGCGTGCGACCCGCACGACAGGGCCCATGGAGACGACGGGAGCGGCTCCTGGGAAAGGTGCGGGGGCGATGACCTGGACGGGAGCGGGGCCGCTGCTCATCGAGCCGAAGCCGGCGGATGCGCCCTTGCCGGGCACCGAGCGACGCTGGAAGCGCGACACGTCGGCGCCGGTGGCGTAGCTGGGGTTGCCGCTGGATGGTTGCGTGGCGAGCTGGACCAGCATCGCCTTTTCGGCCTTGGGATCGACGCCCTCCGGCACCTTGACGGAACCCGACGCGATTGCCTGCTCCAGCTCGAGTGTGTTGTCGGCAATCGAACGAAGCGACAGCGACAGGCTGCCCAGCGTCTGCGCGACCGCGATCTGCTCGGCGATCTTGGGGGTGGCTTCGACGGTGATCGAGCTGAACAGCTTGGCGACGGTCTTGCCCGTGGTCTCGTCCACCGACTGGTCGGTGCGCTGATCGGCGGCGAGCACGCGCATGTTGCGCACGATCGTCTCGGAGACCTTGAGCGGCGGACCGTCGCCGCCACCGGCGACCGCCTGCGTCAGCACCAGATCGATGCGATCGCCTGGGAACACGAAGCCCGACACACCCGCCTGGGCGGACACGGGCACGGTCACGGCGCGCATGCCCGGCCCGAGTGCCGCGGCGAGGAAGCCGCGGTCGCCAGGCTTGACCAGCGCGCCCTGTGTCAGCGGCTGACCGGCGGTGATGGGGTTGCGGACGACCGTGCCCTGCAGCTTCGTCATGTCGACGTTGGCACGCAGATAGTAGGCGTTGTCGACCAGCTCCTTGGGCCAGGGCTTGAACTGGAGGGCGGTGGCATCGATGATCGTGCCGACCGGCAAGGCGCGGGTGGCGACCAGGACTTCGGGCCCGTCGATGACGACGGCGGGCGCGGCCCCGGCGATCGGCGCGCCGCTGCCCATGAGCAGCGTGCGGGCGAAGAATGCCGTCAGCGCCGCCACGATCAACGCGCCGACCAGCAGAATGACCTTGCGACTATCCATGCTTCACTCGTGCCTTTCGGGTGGCGGCAATGCTTGTTCCGCCGTTAATCATCGTGCCAAATGGTTAATTATCGGTTCGCGCAGGCTCAGCAGCCCGGCAAAAGCGATCGCGACACCGTAGGGTATTTCCAGTTGTCCGGTTTTGCCGTGCAGCCGACGCTCGGCCATCATCAGCAGCGTGACGACGCCGCCCGCGAGCGACATCACCATCAGCAGGCCAAGCAGCGGGGTGATCGGCAGCCACAGCGCCAGCGCGGCGATCAGCTTGACGTCGCCGCCGCCCATCGCGCCGAGCGCGAACATGCCGGCGAACACCGCGAACACGACCGCCGCCAGCATCAGCTGCACGCCGACACCGGGCCACAGCGCATAGCCCTGGGTCCACCACCAGGCGGGCGCCAGCAGCGCCACCGCCAGGTTGGTCCGGTTGCTGATCGTCCGCTGCCGCGCGTCCTCGATGCCCGCCGCCAGCAGCAGCAGGCCGAGCATGGCCAATAGGACCAGCGGCAGGACGGTTTCCCCCATTGGTTCAGGTCTAGACGTGCACCCTTGCGAAAACGTAACCAGCCGCAGACATGCCGACGCCCGATCTCCTTCCCACCCAAATCCCCGCTGATGCTAGACTGTCGCGGTGGCGTGCGCCCGATGGGTGGGATCATCGCCGCTTCGACTGGACCTCCCCCGGCAAACGCGGACGTGTGCTGGTGCAGGGTGGCCGATCGGACGTGGTGGAGAAGTATCTGGGCGTCATCGAGCATCTGCACCGGCAGGGCTGGAGCGTCACTTCGTTCGACTGGCGTGGGCAGGGCGGGTCGGGGCGGCTGGGGCGAACGGCGGGCGTCGGCCATGCCGACCGCTTCGATGTCCATGCACATGATCTGCGAGCGTTCTGGGCGGGCTGGGTCGTGGAGGGTGAGGGGCCGCACGTCCTGCTCGCGCACTCGATGGGCGCGCATTTCGCCTTGCAGGCGATGCTGGAGGGCTTCGAGCCCGACGCGGCCGTGCTGAGCGCGCCGATGGTGCGGGTGCGTTCGCCACTGGGGCAGTGGCTGGGCGGCAAGGTCGCGGGCTGGATGCAAGGACGCGGCGAGGCATCGCGACCGGCATGGGAATTCTCGGACGAGAGCCGCGCGGTGGAGAAGCGGCTACGACGGCTGACGGTCGACAAGGCGGGCGGGCAGGACAGCCGCTGGTGGGAGGTGGACGATACGCTGCGCCTCGGGCCGCCGAGCTGGGGGTGGATCGCGGAGGCGTTCCGCGCCGGTGCGGCGCTGGTGCGCGATGCGCGCCTTGCGTCAATCTCGGTGCCGACGCTGTTCCTGATCGCCGATCACGACCAGCTGGTCGACCCGGGTGCGGCGCTGAAAGTCGCGGCGCAGATCCCGAACGCGGAGGTGGTCCGCTTCGGCCCGGAGTCCGCGCACGAGATCCTGCGCGAAGGGTTGGCGGTGCGGTCGCGTGCCTTTGCCGCGATCGATCAGTTCCTTGAGGCAAAGGCACCCGCATGACGCACTACGACATCGCCATCGTCGGCGCGGGCATTGTCGGCGCGACGCTCGCCGCCGAGCTGGCGCCGCATGCCAGCGTGCTGATGCTGGAGGCGGAAGATCAGCCGGGGTATCATTCGACCGGGCGTTCGGCGGCGTTCTGGTCGGAAACCTATGGCGGCCCCGCGATTCAGCCGCTGACCACCGCTTCGACCGCCGCGTTCCGGGATGGCGGCTTTCTGCAACCGCTCGGGTCGATCAGCATCGGTCGGGCGGAGGACGGGGCGGCGATCGAGGCATTCCTCGCCGCGTTCGCGGATACCGACATCGTGCTGGAGTCCGTCGAACCGGCGACGCTGATCCCCGGCCTGCGCGACGACTGGACGCTGGGTGTGTGGGAGCCGTCCTGCGCGTATATCGACGTGGGCGGGCTGCATGGCGCGGCGTTGGGGAAGGCCAAGAAAGGCGGCGCGGTGCTGGCGACGCGAGCGGGGCTGACGGGAGCGGCGCGTCGCGACGGCCGCTGGTCGCTGGAGACGCAGGCGGGCTCGTTCACGGCCGACATCCTCGTCAACGCAGCCGGGGCATGGGCCGATCCAGTGGCGGTGCTGGCACGCGCGAAGCCGCTTGGCATCCAGCCCTATCGCCGCACGGTGGTGCAGCTCCGCACGGACCCCGCTCCGCCCGAGACGCTGCCCCACGTCGCGCATATTGGCGGCGGCTTCTATTTCAAGCCAGAGGCGGGCGGGCGGCTGTGGCTGTCGCCGCACGACGAGACGCCGGTCGACCCGCACGACACCGCGCCCGAGGAGCTGGACGTCGCGATCGCGATCGATCGGTTCGAGAATGTGGTCGACTGGCGGGTTGCGGCGGTGGAGCGGCGCTGGGCGGGGCTGCGGAGCTTCGCGCCGGATCGGCTGCCGGTCTATGGGTTCGACGCGGAGGTGCCCGGGTTCTTCTGGGCCGCGGGGCAGGGCGGGTTCGGCATCCAGACCGCGCCGGCGGCGGCGGCGATGGCGGCGGCGTTGTTGCTGGGGCGGGGAGAGGTGCCGGTTGGGGTAGATGCCAGCCGGTATCGGCCGGAGCGGTTCTTGACGTAAGGCGAGCATCCGTTCGAAATCGCGGGCCCAATGTGTCTCGACCGCGCTCGACACGAACGGAGGTCAGGTAGTTGCGCCCTTCTTCCCGGCGATCTTCGCGGCGTCGCTCGCCAGCCTGTCGGCGCGCTCGTTGTCGGGGTGGCCGGCATGGCCCTTGACCCATACCCATTCGATGCGGTGCCGCTCCGATGCCGCCACCAGCGCCTGCCATAGCTCGGCGTTCTTGACCGGCTTCTTGTCGGCGGTGCGCCAGCCATTCTTGCGCCAACCGTGAATCCATTTGGTCAGCCCATCCATGACATAGCGGCTGTCGGTCGACAGCTTCACCCGGCACGGCCGCGTCAGCGCGTTGAGCCCTTCGATCGCGGCGGTCAGCTCCATGCGGTTGTTGGTGGTCAGCACCTCGCCGCCCGAGAGCTCCTTCTCACGCGTGCCCGTGCGGATGAGCGCGCCCCAGCCGCCGGGACCGGGATTGCCCTTGCATGCGCCGTCGGTCGCGATCTCCACCAGCGTCAGCTCGGTCACGGCAGATACGTCTCCAGTCGCCGCCAATAGGCGAGCGGGTCCTTGCGCGTCACCAGCGCGTCCGGTGGCGTGTTGAGCCAGTCCCATGCGCGCGACAGCGTGAAACGGATGCACGCACCCGCGCAGAGCGTCGGAAACGCGCGACGCTCGTGACCCGACAGCGCCGAGTCCTCGCCATATCCGGCGAGCAGCGCGTCGCCCACAGCGGCATCGTGACGCATGCCGCTGGCGTCGAAGCTCCAGGCGGTGTGCGCGACCGCCAGGTCGTAGGCGCGCAGATCCGTACAGGCGAAATAGAAGTCGATCAGCCCGCTCACCTCGTCGCCGCGCATCAGCACGTTGTCGGGGAACAGGTCGGCATGGATCGTGGTGCGCTGCCCATAACGGTCCGGCCAGTCCGCCAGCACGCGATCGAGCGCCAGTCCGATCTCGTCGTGCAGCCCCGGCCGGATCGTGTCGAGACTGCGCCCGCAGCGCTCGAACAACGGTCGCCAGCTCGCCACGCCCATCGAATTGGGCCGCTGCAGCGGAAAACCCGAGACCGCGCGATGCAATGCGCCGATCGCCCGGCCGGCGGCACGCGCCTGCGGCGGCGTCGGGTGGGAGACCGATACGCCGGGCAGAAAGCGGATCAGGCAGGCGGGGCGGCCCTCGAGTTCCTGGATCGCGCGCCCGTTCCGGTCCTTGATCGCGGGCGGAACGGGCAGGCCCTTGCCGTCGAGATGATCGAGCAACGCCATGAAGAAGGGCAGATCGCCCAGCTCCACGCGCTTCTCGTACAGGGTCAGGATGTACCGACCGGTTGTGGTGTCGACGAGGTAGTTGGAGTTCTCCACGCCCTCCGCGATCCCTTTGACGGACACGAGGCCGCCGACATCGTACCGCGCGAGGAACGCAGTCAGCGCTTCGGCGGAGACGTGGGTGTAGACCGCCATGTTCAGGCCTGCGCGGGCGGTGCGCGGAACTTCTCTAACTTCCCGCCAAAATGCAGGCGAAGCGGCGTCGCACCAGGGGAACGGGTCTGGAAGCTCCGCCCCGGGCGCAAGTTTCCACGCTTGGGGAAGTTCCGTGCATCGCGGCGCAAGGACAAGTGGCGGCTCCGTTGATGAGGACGCCGTGATGCGTCGATGCCGAGCCATGGCATAGCGGCGGCCTTGTAGGACAGCGTTTAAGCGGCCGCCTCCAGTTCGCGCGGCAGCTTGAACGCGACCGTCTCGCGCGTCGTCTCGACCTCGCGCTCGGTGCAGGTGAAGCGCTCGCCGACCCGGTCGACCAGCTCGCGCACCAACAGCTCGGGGGCGGATGCGCCGGCGGTGATGCCGAGCGTGGCGACGCCATCGAGAAACGCCCAATCGAGGTCGCCCGCTCGCTGGATCAATCGGGCCGGGGTGCCCGCGCGCTCGGCGACCTCGACGAGGCGCAGCGAGTTGGATGAATTGGGCGCGCCGATCACCAGCATCGCGTCGCATTGCGCGGCGATCGCCTTGACCGCCGCCTGGCGATTGGAGGTGGCGTAACAGATGTCCTCGCCCTTGGGTGCCTGGATCCGCGGAAAGCGCCGGTGCAGCACCGCCACCACCGCCGCCGTGTCGTCCACCGACAGCGTGGTCTGGGTCAGAAACGCGAGGTTGGCAGGATCGGCGGGGGCGAACGCTTCCGCATCGGCGACAGTCTCGACCAGCGACATCGAGCCGGCGGGGACCTGGCCAAACGTGCCGATCACCTCGGGATGGCCGGCATGGCCGATAAAGACGATGTGGCGGCCCGCCGCGACCAGCCGCTCGGCCTGACGATGCACCTTCGAAACCAGCGGACAGGTCGCATCCAGGTAACTTAGTCCACGTGCCTGCGCGTTGGCCGGCACGGACTTTGGAACGCCATGAGCGGAGAACACCACCGGCGCGGTATCAGGGACCTGATCCAGCTCCTCGACAAAGACCGCACCCTGCGCCTTGAGGCTGTCGACCACGAACTTGTTGTGGACGATCTCGTGCCGCACGAACACGGGAGCGCCATGTTTCTCCAGCGCCAGTTCGACGATGCGGATGGCACGGTCGACACCGGCGCAGAAGCCGCGCGGGGCGGCGATCAGGAGCTGGAGCGGGGGCTTGATCGAAAGGTCGGTCACGGTTCGCGCTTACGCCATTGCTTGCGCGCGCGAAAGCCGGTTCCTATGGCGAGCACATGCTGAAGGAGTGCAGGAGCGTGGGCGTTAGATTGTTTGGGGCGGCCACGCTGGCGATCCTGCTCGTCGGGTGCGGCGGCCGTGGCGAGATCACCGACGGCGGCATCACGACCGTGCGTTCGCCATGTCCGACCGTGGCGGTGCCGGCCGGAACCGGCGACATCACGCTGTTCGACCCGCCCGCCAGCCGCGACGCGACGGCGCTCGACCTGACCGCCGTGGTCGGCAATCTGCAATCGACCTGCGGCGACGCCGGCGATCAGATCGTCACCACCGTGACGTTTGACGTCGAGGCGCGGCGGACGCGCACGGAAGCGGCGCGGACGGTCGATCTGCCCTATTTCATCACGGTCGTGCGTGGCGGCAGCGCGGTGGTCGCCAAGCGGATCGGCCGGGTGCAGCTGAACTTCCCCGCCGGTCAGGCGCGGGCGAAGGTCACCGCGCAGGCATCCACGACGGTGGCGCGCGCGGCCGCGACACTGCCCGAGGACGTTCGCAGGCAGCTGACCCGCAGGCGCAAGGCGGGCGAGGAGGACGCCGCGATCGATCCGCTCAGCCAGCCGGAGATCCGGTCGGCGGTGCTGCGGGCGAGCTTCGAGGCGCTGGTGGGGTTCCAGCTGACGGACGCGCAGCTCCGGTACAACGCGACGAGGTAGCGGGTGACCTAGGGGTGCCCGCCGCTCTTCAAGTGCTTCGGTAACCCACCGCCTCCGACCTGCTCCCTCACAGAAACGAATACGGGTCCACGTCGACCGTGACCCTGACTTTCGCCGGCCAGCCCAATGCGCCCAGCCAGTCGCGGATCACGTCCTGCACGTCCAGCGCCCGGCGGGCATGGACCAGTAACCGGTAGCGATGCCGCCCGCGCAGCATCGCGAGCGGGGCGGGGGCGGGGCCGTAGACCGCCATGCCGTCGACCTGCGGCGCCGAGCGGCCGACGAGCAGCGCGGTCTCGTGCGCGCAGGCCTGATCCTCCGACGACACCACGATCGCGGCATAGCGGCCGAACGGGGGCGCCCCCGCCTCGCGCCGGGCCTCGGTCTCCGCCTCGTAGAAAGCGTCGGCGTCGCCCGTGACCAGCGCCTGCATCACCTGCGAGGTGGGCGAGTGGGTCTGGATAAAGACGCGGCCCGGCTTGCTCCCGCGCCCGGCACGCCCCGAGACCTGGCGAATCTGCTGGAACGTGCGCTCCGCCGCGCGCAGATCGCCGCCTTCGAGACCCAGGTCAGCGTCGACGCAGCCGACCAGCGTCAGGTTGGGAAAGTGGTAGCCCTTGGTGACGAGCTGCGTGCCGACCACCACGTCGATATCGTGGGCCTCCATGCGCGCCACGAACTCCGCCGCGCGTGCCGGCGACCAGATCGTGTCCGAGGTGACCACTGCGACCTTGGCGGTCGGCAGCAGCGCCGCGACCTCGTCGGCGATGCGCTCGACGCCGGGGCCGCAGGCGACCAGCGTGTCCTCGCCCTTGCACTCCGGACAGGCGCGCGGGGTCGGCTCGGCATGGCCGCAATGGTGGCATGCGAGACGGCGCGTCAACCGGTGCTCGACCATCCAGGCGGTGCAGTTCGGGCATTGAAAGCGATGCCCGCAGGTGCGGCATAGCGTCAGCGGCGCATAGCCGCGCCGGTTGAGGAACAGCAGCACCTGCTCCTGCCGCTCCAGCGTCTCGATCATCGCCTTGACCAAGCGCGGGCTGAGCCAGCGGCCGCGCTCGGGCGGTTCGGCGATGAGGTCGATCGCGGCGATGTGCGGCATCTGCGCCGCACCGTGGCGTTCGGGCAGCTTGACCTCGGCATAGCGGCCGAGCGCCACCTGTTGGCGCGTCTCGATCGCGGGGGTGGCGGACGCGAGAATGACGGGGCAGCCTTCGAACTTGCCGCGCATCACGGCGACGTCGCGGGCGTGATAGTGGACGCCCTCCTCCTGCTTGAAGCTGGTCTCGTGCGCCTCGTCGACGACGATGAGGCCGAGGTTGGCATAGGGGAGGAACAACGCCGACCGCGCGCCGACCACGACGCGCGCCTCGCCCGTCGAGATCGCGCGCCAGGCGCGGCGGCGCTGGGTGGAGCGCAGGCCGGAGTGCCAGGCGACCGGCTCGCAGCCGAAGCGAGCGTGGAAGCGCTGCAGGAACGGCTCGGTAAGTGCGATTTCGGGGAGCAGGACGAGGCACTGCCGGCCGTCCCGCAGCGCCTGGGCGACAGCTTCGAAGTAGACCTCGGTCTTGCCGGAGCCGGTGACGCCGTCGAGCAGCGTCGGCGCAAACGCACGGGCGGTCACGTCGGCGACCAGCGTCGCGGCGGCATCGGCCTGGTCGGGAGAGAGCTGCGGGGGCGCGTGGTCGGGATCGGGCGCGGGGTAGGGGCTGTCGATGTCGACGTGCACCGGCTCGAGCGCGCCGCACTTCACCAGCCCGCGCACGACCGCGTCCGAGACGCCGGCGATCATGGCGAGTTCGCGGATCAGCCCCTGCCGGTCGCCGATCCGCCCCAGCGCCTGTTCGCGTTGCGGGGTGAGGCGGTCGGGCGTGTCCCCGGTTGCGCGGTACTCGATCATCAGCCGCGCGCCCTCTAGCGCCGAGGTGGAGGCGAGCGTCATGCGGAGCACGGCGGCGGGGGGCGCGAGATAGTAGGCGGCGGTCCACTCGATCAGCCGGCGCAGCGGCTCACGGATCGGCGGCACGTCGGCGACGGCGAGCAGCGGACGCAGGCGATTGTCGCCGACCTCCGCATCCGAGGGCATGCGCTCGGGCTCCCACACGACGCCGAGCAGCTGGCGCGGACCGAGCGGCGCGACGACGACCGAGCCGGGCTCCACGGTCATGCCGTGCGGAACGCGGTAGTCGAGTGGCCCCAGCGCGGAGTTGAGGAGGATGACGCGGGCGCGGGACATGGGCGGCATATGGCGAGCGAGCGAGTCGGCGGAAAGGGTCCGTCGGTTCAGTGTGACCCCTTCGCCCGCTTCCGCCGGGGAGGGGAAGGGGGCAAGGAGGGTCCGTGTCCAACCTGCCCCTCCTCTACGGCCAGCATCTCGCCCGCGACCGGCGGCGGTCGGTGCATACGGTGCGGGCGTATCAGGCGACGGCGGAGCGGTTGGTAGCGTTCCTCCAGCGGCATTGGGGCGGGCCAATCGACGCCGTCGCGCTGGGCAAGCTAAGTGCTGCGGACCTGCGCGCGTTCCTTGCCGTGCGGCGGGAGGACGGATTGAGCAATGCGTCAGCCGCGCGCGAGCTGTCCGCAGTGCGCGGTTTTCTTACGCATGCGGGCGCCGAGGCGCCGAGGATGCGTGGGCCGCGTGCCAAGAAGGGCGTCCCGCGACCCGTATCGCCGGCGGACGCGGTGGCACTCGCCGGCGAGGTGGCGGACGACGCCGCCGCGCCGTGGATCGGCGCGCGCGATTGGGCGGTGCTGTTGCTGCTTTACGGCGCAGGCTTGCGCATCGGTGAGGCGATGGCGCTGCCAGCGCGGGTGCTGCCGCTCGGCGAGACGCTGTCGGTCACCGGCAAGCGGAGCAAGACGCGGCTGGTGCCGCTGTTGCCGCAGGTCCGTGCCGCGATCGAGGCCTATGCCGCGCAGGTCCCGTGGTCGCCCAAAGGCGATGAGCCGCTGTTCCGAGGCGCCAAGGGCGGGCCACTGTCGCCGGCAGTGGTGCGGCGCTCGGTGCGGGCGGCGCGGGTGCGGCTGGGGCTAGGCGACCGGACCACGCCGCACGCGCTGCGACACAGCTTCGCCACGCATCTGCTGGGCCGGGGCGCGGACCTTCGCCAGCTGCAGGAGCTGCTGGGACACGCCTCGTTGAGTTCGACGCAGATCTACACCGCCGTCGACGCCGCGCATTTGATGGACGTGTACCGTCACGCGCATCCACGAGCATGAGGGCCCGGGCTTAGTCGACGCGCGGCTTCCAGGTCGCGACGCGGTACAGGTATACGAGGGCGACGCCTACGAAGCTCGCAATGGCCAGCGGCCCGACCAGGCGGTCGAGTTCCTGAAAGCGGCTGCCGAGCAGCAGTCCGGCGAGGGCAAGGATCGTGATCCAGATCGCCGACCCCGCAAAGGTCCACAACAGGAAACGCGGCAGCGGCATCCGCGCCGCACCCGCCGGCAGCGAGACGATGGTGCGGAACACCGGCATGAAGCGGAACACGAAGATCACCCATCCGCCGCGCTCCAGGAAAAACCGGTGGATGCGCTCGACGTCGCGCCACTCGAGCGTCAGCCAGCGGCCGTGGCGCTCGATAAAAGGGCGGAACCGCTCGTAGCCGACATGGCGACCGATCCAGTACCAGAAGTAATTGCCAACGGTGGTGCCCGCCGTGCCGACCAGGATGAGCGGGGCAAGCGCCAGGTCGCCGCGCGCCACGGCCATGCCGCCCAGCCCCATGATGACCTCCGACGGGATCGGCGGGACGACGTTCTCGAGCGCCATCAGCAGGAAGATGCCGAGGTAACCGCCACGGGCGATGGCATCGAGGATGAAGTCGGTCATGTTTCCTTCCCGCTTGCGGGAGGGGTTAGCGGAGGGGCTGTCGAGTTTCGGGCCAGGATCACAGGCCCTCCCCCAACCCCTCCCGCAAGCGGGAAGGGAGAAGGGCCACCCGCTCCTCGATCGCGTCCCAGATCATGCCGGTGATATCCGATCCGTCGAACCGTTCGATCGCGACGATGCCGGTAGGCGAGGTGACGTTGATCTCGGTCAGCCACTCGCCGCCGATCACGTCGATGCCGACGAACAGCAGCCCGCGCCGCTTCAGCTCCGGGCCGAGCACCGCGCATATCTCGTGTTCCCGGTCTGTCAGCGCGGTCTTCTCCGCAGAGCCGCCAACGGCGAGGTTGCTGCGGATCTCGCCCTCGCCGGGAAGCCGATTGATCGCGCCTGCGACGACACCGTCGACCAGCACGATACGCTTGTCGCCCTTCGCCACGGCGGGGAGGAACGCCTGCACCATGTGCGGCTCGCGCCAGGTGTTGTTGAACACCTCGATCAGCGCCGACAGGTTGGCGCCGTCGCGGCCGACCTTGAAGATTGCTTTGCCGCCGTTGCCGTGGAGTGGTTTGAGGACGATCTCGCCATGCTCGGCCAGGAATGCGCGCGCCTCGTCGAGCGAGCGCGTCACCAGGGTCGGTGGCATGAACTGCGGATAATCGAGGACGAAGACCTTTTCGGGCGCGTTGCGGACCTGCGCCGGGTCGTTCACCACCAGCGTGCGGTCGGCGATCCGCTCCAATAGGTGCGTCGCCGTGATGTAGCCGAGATCGAACGGCGGATCCTGTCGCATCAGCACGACGTCGACATTCGCCCCGAGATCGAGCGAGACCGGTTCACCGAGCGTGAAATGATCCCCGGCTGCGTTCCTGACGACCACCGGGTCCGCCTTTGCCCAGACGCGGCCGGCGGAATAGTTCAGCGCTTCCGCCTGATAATGGAACAGGCGGTGCCCGCGGTCCTGCGCCGCCAGCATCAGCGCGAAGCTGCTGTCGCCGGCGATGCTGATACCCGCGAGGTGGTCCATCTGGACGGCGACGGTAAGGGACATGCGTTGGCTCCTGCGAAGCCTGGTTCCTAATCCCGCAACATCTTGAAGTCACCCGAGCCGTGACGTGAAAGGGCAGGCCGCGACGTGCGCGTCCTGCCCTGATCTTTCCGGGACGAGCTTATTTCCTGGACTGGCCGTTGACCGTGCTCTCGCCCGTGATGACGGGGCGTTCGCCGCGCTGCTTGTAGATGGTCATCGACCGCGAACGGACGTCGCCGTTCGGACTGACCCTGGTCGTGGCGCGTGACCTGGCCCGTTCGTCCTCGTCGCGAGCGATCGCGGTGGACCCCTGGCGGGCGGTGTTGTTCTGCGTGTCGAAGCGCGCGTCGGCGGTGCCGGACACGCCGACCGCACCGTTGCCACTGGCGCCGGTGCTGGTCGTGCCGACCGAGACGTCACCCGTGGTGGGGCTGGAGGTGCCGGCGCTGCCGGACTTGGTCTGGGCGAGGGCGGGTGCCGCAAGCAGCAGGACCGCGCCGATGGCGAGGATGGTACGCATAAAAATCACGCCTGTGAGGGGCGGTCGCCGATCGTGGTCGAGCATCCGGCCGCGTCGCGTGTGACGCTTACGGACCGGGTCACGCCATCGACGCTCGTGCTCGACGGAGCGGACGCCGTGCCGTTGCCTGACGACGCGGTGGAGACCGAGCAGCTCGAGCTTGAACCGCCGGTGGCGTTCGATCTCGCTATTGTTCGCGAGCTTGTGGCGTCGACTTCCGTCACGATCACCCTGCCGTCGTTGGCATGATGCGTCTGCCAACAGCGTTCATCCGTCGCGCCGAGCAAGCCCATGGCTGTGAGGATGAGGCTCATGGCAGAGACGAAGGAGGGGCACTGCCCGCCCTTCCGATCCTCATCAACGGCGACGCGGCGCTGGCGCGGGCTGCGCATTTGCGGGCGAGACACCGAACACCTCGGCGGTCGAACCGTCGCGCGTTGTCGAGCCGTAGGCGTCGATCGCGGTCGAGCTGCTGGTCGCGCCGCCCGTGGCGCCACCCGTGTCCTCACCGCAAGAATGTTACACGACCCACGCATTCTCGATGTAACGCGGCATCTCTCCCGGCGCGAGCAGGATCACATCGACGCGGATGTCGTCGCCCGGCTGCGCGAAGCGGTCCATCAGCAACTCGGCCGCCGCCGCGACGCGCGCGAGGCGGGGTTCGTCGATCGCATGGTCGAGCTCGGCGACCGTGCGGCGCACCTTCACCTCGACGAACGCAACCAGTCCGGGCCGCCGTGCGACGAGGTCGACCTCGCCGGCTTTGGTCTTCACGCGCCGATCCAGGATCTCCCACCCGCGGCGTTCAAGCCACGTAGCGGCATAGGTTTCGCCGCGTCGGCCCTGGGCGTCGGCTGCCTGGCGCTTCAGCGTGTCGCCTGTGGAACTCCCCTCCCGCTTGCCGGAGGGGCTGGGGGAGGGCATGTCTCGCAATACCCGCTCGATCTCCGCGACGACGCCTCCGACATCTGTAAGTACGTCGTTGTTCCAGAAGCGGATCACACGGTAGCCTTGGTTCTGCAGGTAGAAGGTGCGGCGCGCGTCGGCTTCGGCTTGCGTGGCGTACTGCCCGCCATCCAGCTCGATCACCAGGCGCGGCATTCTGGCCACGAAGTCGCCAATATACGGGCCGATCGGGTGCTGGCGGTTAAAGCGTGTGTCGGCGACTTTGCGGGCGCTAAGACAGGCCCAAAGGCGCTTCTCGGCTTCAGTCGGATTCGAGCGTAGCTCCCGGGCGCGCGTGGTCGGTCGCTTACTGCCCTTGTCCAACATTCCCTCCCCCAATCC
Source organism: Sphingomonas bacterium (assembly GCF_028292945.1). GTDB lineage: Bacteria > Pseudomonadota > Alphaproteobacteria > Sphingomonadales > Sphingomonadaceae > Sphingomonas. The sequence goes on from NZ_JAQGLJ010000092.1 coordinate 23,234, forward strand.
CTCCCGCAGGCGGGAGGGGAGTTTTCATCACCAGTGCCCGCGCGTACAGGGCCTTGCGGTCCACCCCCAGCTTCTTCGCCACCTCGCTGGCGGCCCTGGCGGCGGGCAGTCGGGTGAGCGCTTCGGCGAGCGCGGCGTCGGCGGCGTCGGCGCTGACCGGCGCAGGCTCGCCCGGGGGGGCGACGACGATGGCGATCTCGCCCTTAGGCGGGGCATCGGCGTAGCGCGCGGCGAGCGCGGACAGCGTGCCCGTCACCGCCTCCTCGAAACGCTTGGTGATCTCTCGTGTCACCGCGGCGTCGCGGTCGCCCAGTCCTTCGGCCAGCGCGCTAAGGCAGGCGGCGAGGCGTGGGCCGGACTCGTAGAGCACCAGCGTCGCGCGCACGCCGGCCAGTTCGGTGATTGCGGTGGCGCGCGCCTGTGCCTTGGCGGGCAGGAACCCGCAGAACAGGAAGCGATCGGTCGGCAGTCCCGCCAGCGTCAGCGCCGCCACCGCCGCGCACGGGCCGGGGATCGTCACCACCGCGTGACCCGCCGCTCGCGCGTCGCGCACCAGCTTGTAGCCCGGGTCGGAGATCAGCGGCGTGCCCGCGTCGCTGACCAGCGCCACCGACTCTGTCGCCATGCGAGCGATCAGGCCCGGACGGACGGCTTCGGCATTGTGATCGTGATAGGGCGTCATTGGCCGTTTGACGCCCCCAAGAGCAACGATGTGGCGCAGCAGGCCGGCCGTCACGCGGCTGTCCTCCACCGCCAGCACGTCGGCGCGCGCGAGAATGTCGGCGGCGCGCGGGGACAGGTCGCCGAGATTGCCGATCGGGGTCGCCACGATGTAGAGGCCCGGATCCAGGTTAGGCAGTATGGCGTTCATAGGGGTAGAACATGGCAGAGGGTGTTCGGGTCCGGCAAGTGGGCAGGACGAAGCGGATCGTCGCCCAGATCGGATTGGGGTTGGCGGCGATGGCGCTGGGCGCCTGCTCCACGGTGGTGCCGCGCGCGCCGATCGAGAGGGTCGCCGAAGCGCCGCGGATCGAGCGGCCGCGCGACATCGAGCCGCAGGTGGAGGCCGGCATTCCCCGCGACACCGAGCGTAACCGCGTCGCGCTGCTGGTGCCGCTGAGCGGCGGCAATGCGGGGATCGGCACCTCGATCGCCAACGCGACGCAACTGGCGCTGCTCGATACCAACACGACCCGGGTGCGTATCACCACCTATGATACCGCGAAAGGCGCGGCGACGGCGGCCAGGCAGGCGATCGACGAGGGCGCGCAACTGATTTTAGGTCCGCTGCTCGCCGAGGACGCCCGCGCCGTCGGCCCGATCGCGCGCGCGGCGGGCGTGCCGGTGCTGAGCTTCTCCAACGACACGGGCGTGGCGGGGCAGGGCACCTATGTGATGGGCTATGCGCCTGCGCAGTCGATCACGCGCGTGGTGGAGTTCGCGCGATCGCGCGGCGTGACGAGCTTTGCCGGACTGGTCCCCAACGGACTGTATGGGGAGCGCGCGTCGACCGCGTTCCTGCGCGCGGTGGAATCGGGCGGCGGGCAGGTTGTGTCGCTGCAGACCTTTGCAAGGGCACCCGGCGCGATCAGTGCGGCAGCGACGCGGATCGCCGCGAAGGCTCCCTATGATGCGGTGATGATTGCCGATGGCGGCGCGACGGCGGCGGCGGCGGCGCCGCTGGCCAAGCGTGGCTCGCCGGGGGCTCGCCTGTTGGGGACGGAATTGTGGAATGCGGAGGCCGGCATCGCCGCACGGCCACAGCTCGCCGGCGCGTGGTTCGCGAGCGTGTCGGATGGCCTGTATCGCCAGTTCGCGACCAAATATCGCGCGCGGTTCGGCACCGGGCCGTACCGGCTCGCGAGCCTTGGCTATGACGCGGTGCTGCTGACGGTCAGGATCGCGCGCGACTGGCCGGTGGGCACGCGCTTTCCCGAGGCGCGCTTGCGCGATCCGGGCGGGTTTGCCGGGCTCGACGGCGCGCTGCGGTTCGGCCGCGACGGCGTCGCCGACCGCGCGCTGGAGGTGCAGGAGATCAGGGGCGGCACGGCGGTGACGGTGTCGCCGGCACCGACGGGGTTCGGGCGTTAGTCCTCTTCGAAGT
>NZ_JAQGLJ010000116.1 GCF_028292945.1 Sphingomonas bacterium
GTTGCCGCCATGCTGCTGCTGACGCTGCGCGGCACGCCGACGCTGTATCAGGGCGACGAACTGGGCATCGGCCTGGTCGAGGTGAGGCCAGACCGTGTCCAGGACCCGCGCGAGCTGCGCCAGCCCGGCATCGGCCTCGGCCGCGATCCGGCGCGCACGCCGATGGCGTGGGATGCGTTCCCGAACGCCGGCTTCTCGGCGGCAAACCCGTGGCTGCCGCTGCACGCAGATTGGCGGACGCGCAACGTCGCCGCGCAGGTTGGCGACCCCGCGTCGATGCTGTCGCTCCATCGTGCGCTGCTCAAGCTGCGGCGAGCGAGCGCGGCGCTGTCGATCGGGAGCCTGGCGTTGGTCGAGGCGGAGGAGGATGTGCTCGCCTATGAGCGGCGGCATGGCGAAGAGCGCGTGCTGGTGGCGCTGAACCTGGGGTCACGCGAGCGGGCCGTGCCGGGCGGCGAAGAGGGCAGGGTGCTGCTGTCGACGCTGAGCACGGGTGAGGGAGATGTGCTGCGGCCGAATGAGGGCGCGGTGATTTCCCTCTCTCCTTCAGGGGAGAGGGTGCCGACGCGATAGCGGAGGCGGGAGAGGGCAGTGCGACTGACTAGCCGCATTGCACTGCTCTCCCTCGCCGCCTTCGGCGTCTCTCCCTCTCCCCTGAAGGGGAGAGGGAAGTAGTGGCGCGACGTTGCCGCCAAACGTAAGCTCCGCACCATGAAGATCGCCATGCTCGCCCCGATCTCCTGGCGCACGCCCCCCGCGGGCTATGGTCCATGGGAGCTCGTCACCAGCCTTCTGACCGAGGGCCTGGTCGCCAGCGGCATCGACGTCACGCTCTTCGCCACGCAGGACTCGCACACCGCCGGCACGCTCGCGGGCGTGGTGCCGCACGCCTATTCCGAGGACCCCACGCTCGACGCGAAAGTGTGGGAGGCATTGCACGTCGCGCATGTCTTCGAGCGTGCGGGCGAGTTCGACCTGATCCACAACCAGGCCGATTTCGTGCCGCTGGCCTTTTCGCGACTGGTCGACACGCCAGTCGTCACCACCATCCACGGTTTTGGCTCCGACCGCATCCTGCCTGCGTACAAAGCCTACGACGACCGGGTACATTTCGTCGCGATCAGCGAAGCCGACCGGCATCCTGACCTCCACTATGCCGCCACCATCCATCACGGCATCCGGCTCGACGACTTCACGTTCGACCCGGTCGGCAGCGACGACCTGCTGTTCTTCGGTCGCATCCACCCAGACAAGGGTGCGGGCGAGGCGATCCGCGCGGCGCGCGCGACCGGGCACCGGCTGGTGATGGCCGGGCTGGTGCAGGACGCCGGTTATCACGAGCGCGAGGTGCTGCCGTTCGTCGACGGCGACCGTGTCGTCCATCTGGGCGTAGTCGGCGGGGCGGATCGCGCTCGAACCTTGGGCGGGGCGAAGGCGCTGCTCCACCTGATCGGGTTCGACGAGCCGTTCGGGCTGTCGGTGGTGGAGGCGATGGCGTGCGGCACGCCGGTGATAGCGTACAACCGCGGCTCGATGTCCGAGCTGATCGAGGACGGCGTCACCGGTTTCCTGGTCGACGGGTTCGACGAGGCGGTCGCCGCGATCGGGCGGATCGGCGAGATCGATCGCCGTGCCTGCCTTGAGGCCGCGCAGCGCCGGTTCGGCGTCGAGCGGATGACCGCCGACTATCTGACGCTTTACAACCGCATCCTGGCCGGGGAGATACATCCATCGGGTGAGTAGCGGCCCTGACGGTCGCATCGACGAACGGGAGAGAAGCTGATGTTCAGTCACATGATGGTGGGGACCAACGACGTCGACCGGTCCAAGCGGTTCTACGACGCGCTGTTCGGGTCGATCGGCGGCAGGCCCGGCCGGCAGGACGACAAGGGACGGTTGATGTACGCGCATGCCGGCTCCATGTTTCTGGTCACGCCGCCGATCGACGGCCAGCCCGCGACGCACGCGAACGGCGGCACGATCGGCTTCGCGGTCGATGGACCCGAACAGGCGCATGCCTGGCACGAGGCCGGCATTGCTGCCGGAGGAACGGCGATCGAGGATCCGCCCGGGGTGCGCTCCAACGCTTTCGGCAGCCTGTATCTGGCCTATCTGCGCGACCCCGATGGCAACAAGCTGTGCGCCATGCACCGGATGCCCAAACCGGCGTGACCGCGGCCGCTCCCGGCGCCGCGATGCACGCGCTCGCCAGCGCCAGCCTGGGTGCCGTGCTGCGTACGGCACTCGACGCGGTGGTGGTGATGCGTGTCGACGGGACGGTCGCGGGCTGGAATGATGTGGCGGAACGAACCTTCGGCTGGAGCTTTGCCGAGGCACGCGGGCGGCGCGTCAGCGAACTCATCATCGCGCCGCAATACCGGGCGGCGCACGATCGCGGCCTGGAGCATTTTCTGGCGACCGGCCACGGACCGGCGCTGGACAAGCATCTGGAGCTGACGGCGGTCCATTGCGATGGTCGAGAGCTGCCCGTGGAGTTGTCGGTCACCCGTACCGAGCAGTTCGGCGAACCCGTATTCCTGGGCTTCCTGCGCGACATCTCAGATCGTCGCGATGCCGCGCGGCAGCAGGAATTGATGATCGGCGAGCTCAACCACCGGGTGAAGAACCTGCTGGGCGTGGTCTCCGGCATCGCGCACCAGACCGCACGCACCAGTCCGACACTCGTGGCGTTCGAAGAAGCGTTTCGCGGTCGGCTCGCCAGCCTCGCACGCGCGCACGAGGTGCTGACCGCCGCCACCTGGCAGCGCGCGCCGCTCGGCTCGCTGGTGCGCGAGCTGGTGGAGCCGCACCTGCAGGCGAGCGTCTCCGGACCCGACGTGCTGCTGAGCCCGCGCCAGCTGCTGAGCGTCAGCATGATCCTGCACGAGCTGACGGCCAACGCGATCAAGTACGGCGCACTGTCCCGTCCCGAAGGTCGGGTGACGCTGGTCTGGGCAGTCGCCGACGGGCAGGTGGCGATGGAATGGGTCGAGAGCGGGCTGGACGGCGTGCGGGCGCCGACGCATCGCGGCTTCGGTTCCAAGATGATCGCGATCAGCGTCGGACACGAGCTGCGCGGTACCACCAGCACCGACTGGCGGCCGGATGGCCTCACCTTTCACTTGACCTTCGCCGTCGAGGCGGAGGAATAGGCGCGCATGCTGCATTTTCATATCGGCAGACCCTCGCCTCCCGCCCGTCCGGGCGGAGCCGCCGACGACCTGCCCGCTGACCTGCTCGCCGCGCCTGTCTTGATCGTCGAGGATGAGGCGATGATCGCGTGGACGATGGAAAGCCTGCTCGACGACATGGGCTTTGCGCGCATCGCGATCGCCGCGAGCGGCGAGGCCGCCTTGGTGCAGTCGGCGGCGGTTGCGCCGCGGCTGATCGTGTCGGACATCAATCTGGGACCGGCGTGCATGGATGGCGTCGCCGCAACCGTCGCCATGCTGGCGCGCGCGGCCGCCAGCGTCGTCTTCGTCACCGGCCATGCAAGTGGGGAGGCACGAGCACGGATAGATCGCGAAGTACCAGGCGCGGTGGTGCTCGCCAAGCCGGTCAGCCCCGACGAACTGCGGCGCGCGATTCGTCAGGCGATCATGGCCGCGCACTGACGTTACCGAGATCATCGCCGGGGTACGCAGAAGCAGTGGCGCCGGCATAAGCGCGGACCCAGCCGCCCCATCGCTCGTTGGGAGGCGATGATCGGCGCTCTTTCCCTCGACACCGATCCGCGCCACGCTGCCCGCGAGGCATTCGCGGCCGCGCTGGCCGGCATCGATCGTGGCCGGCCGATCACCGTGCTGGGTCATTTCGATGCTGACGGAATGTCGGCGATCGCCATCCTCGTGCGCGCGCTGCGCGGGGCAGGGTGGCAGGTCGAGCCGCGCGTCACGGGCAAGGGTGAGTCGCCGTGGGATGAAGGCTTCGCAGGTACGCTGGGTTCTCCGGGCGGTCTGATCGTCGCCGATCTGGGCACCCGACCCGAACCGGTTCTCCCCGGCACGCCGACTGTAGTCATCGACCACCACCTGCCCACCGGCTTGCCAGTCGGGGCGACCACCATCAGCGGCAACGGCCTGTCGCCCGAGCCGACGACCGCGCTGCTCGCCTGGTGGGCGGCGGCGGCGCTGGGCGACCAGGCGGACCTGCAATGGCTCGCCGCGCTAGGCCTGATGGGCGACATGGCCGACGAGGCGGCCTTTCCCGAACTGACCGAAGCGCGGGCCCGCTGGGGCAAGACCGCGCTTCGCGACGCCACCAGCCTCGTCAACGCACCGCGTCGCACCGCCGCGTGCGACGCCGGTCCCGCGTTGCGCCTGCTGCTGACCGCCCATGGTCCCAAGGCGATCACGAAGGAGCCGAGTGCCGACCGCGACGCGCTGCTCGCTGCAAAGGCAGAGGTCCGCGAGGCGATCGAAAGCGCCCGTCGCGTTGCACCGAAAGTGCGCGGCGAGGTCGCGCTGATCCGCTTCCATGCGGCCCAGCAGATCCACCCGCTGATCGCGCAGCAATGGCGCGGTCGGCTGAAGGACAAGATCGTGCTCGCCGCCAACACCGGCTACCGCGACGGCTGGATCCACTTCGCCGCGCGCTCGGCGAGGGGCGAGAACCTGGTCGATTATCTCGCCCGCCACCGTCCCCCCGGCGCGGACGGTCGCTACGGCAACGGCCACGCGCAGGCGACCGGCGGCGCGCTGCGCCCCGCCGACTGGAACGCCTTCGTGGCCGGCATCGGCTTTCCCGACGAACAGGTGCCCGCATGACAAGACCCTTACGCCTCGGTTTTCCGGTCAAGGTCATGGGCCGGGCCGGGCTGAAGACGCAGGACACGCGACGCTGGCAGAAGAACCCGCACCTCAAATGCTCGCTGGAGCTGCTCGATCCGGTGCTCGATTATCTCGCCGCCGAGAAGCTCGACATGTACCGGCTGTCGTCCGACATCGCGCCCTACGCGACGCATCCCGACATGCCGCAGTTTCATTCCATGGTGGCGGACAGCGACGCCGAGCTGGCGGCGTTCGGCGCCAAGGCGATGGCGCTCGACATCCGGCTGTCGTTCCACCCGTCGCAATATATCCTGCTCAACTCGCCCGACCCGGAGCTGACGCGCAAGAGCATCTGGGACCTTGCTAGTCAGGCGGAGATGCTCGACCGAATGGGGCTGGACGACGAGGCGGTGATGGTGACCCATGTCGGCGGTGTCTATGACGACCGCGACGCCTCGCGCGCGCGCTGGATCGCCGGCTGGGAGCGATGCCCCGAGCATGTCCGCCGCCGGCTGGTGCTCGAGAATGACGACATCCGTTTCGATGCCGCCGACGTCCTGTGGCTCCACGAGCGCACCGGCGTCCGTTTGATCTTCGACTATCAGCATTTCTGGTGCCTCAACCACGAGCGCCTGGACATGCGCGACACACTGGAGAAGTTTGTGGCGAGCTGGCCGGCCGGGGTCCGCCCGAAAATCCACTTCTCCAGTCCCCGTACCGAGCTGCGCGAGGTGAAGCAGAAGATTACGGTCAAGCAGCGCACCGCCGCGAAGGCCGGCACCGCGCGCCCGAAAAAGGGCGAGCTGCTCAAGGCACCCGTCAAGGCTACTGCTCGCGTGAAGACTGTGCTGCGCCCGCCGATCTGGACGGGCCATTCCGATTTCACCAACCCGTTCGAGTTCGCCACCTTCATGCGCATGGCGCACGGCCTCGACTTCGACGTGATGATGGAGGGCAAGTCCAAGGACCTGTCGCTGCTGCGGCTGCGCCCGGATCTGCTGCGCTTTGCGCCGGACGTGGCCGCGCGGTTCGGCATCACCGCCGCCGATGCCGCGCAGCTTGCCGCCGACGAGGCGCGGCTGGAGCAGGGCGTCGCGGCGGAAGACGAGCAGGATGTCGACGAGGGTGCCGCGCCGGACGAAACCTTGCAGCTTGCCGCGGAATAGGTGAGGTAGGTTCATGCCCGATAGGCCAGGCTTGCAAGCCCGGAACGCCACCCGGTACAATGACGACGTACGGCGACGGTCGTTGGGCGAGGGGAGTGGACGCATGCGGCGCGCGGCGCTGGTGACCCGGATGGAGCAGCACCTTGCGTTGACCGACGACGAGCGGGAGGCACTGGACGACCTGCAACGGCACGAACTGCGCTTTACGCCCGGCCAGCTGCTCATGGAGCAGGATCGGCCCAACGACATGCTCTACGTGGTGCAGCAGGGCTGGGTCCATTCCGCGCGGCGGCTGGTCAATGGCGGGCGGCAGATCGTCGGGTTCCACTATGCCGGCGACCTGGTCGGCACCTCGTCGATCGCATGGAGCCTCGCCACCAACACGGTGACGGCGGTGTCGGATTGCATCGTTTCCGAACTGCCCAAGGCGTCGCTGGGTCGGCTGTTCCGGGCACAGCCGCGCATCGCCGGCGCTCTCTATGCGATCTCGGCCGCCGATTACGTCGCGATGGGCGACCGGCTGACGTCGATCGGCCGGATGGGCGCGATCGAGCGGCTGTCGCTGCTGCTGCTCGACATCATCGCGCGGCTCCGCGTCACAGCGGGCGGCGTGATCGACTCGTTCGACTTGCCGCTGACGCAACAGGACATCGGTGACGCGGTGGGACTGACAAAGGTCCATGTCAGCCGCACGCTGGGCGATATGGAGCGCCGCGAGCTGATCGAACGGCGCGGCCGCCGCGTCCGGCTCAAGGCAGAAGCGGAGCTGATCGAGATGACGGGGTTTGTCGACCGGCACGGCGTGATCGAGACGGACTGGATTTCCGCGCCGGAAGCCTGACGCGCGCACGCCCCTAGCCGGCCGGCGGGTAGGGGAGCCTACCCGTCGACGTCACGGGATTTACGCCCGTGACTGCCTGGCAGCGTGTTACCGCTACAACGGCTTCCCCGAGTCCTTCCACTTGTCCAGCACCTGCGATGCTGGTGGCAGCTTGTCATCGGCGGCGGCGGCTGGAGCGGCGACACTGACCTGCCGATATGCGGGCTGGATCATCGCCGTCGCGGTCGTCGACACCACCGGGATCGACAGCGGGACGACGGCGTCGGTCGCGGCCATCATCGGCGGAGCGATCTTCGCCAGCGGCCCGGGGAACGGCTCGCCGCCGGGATAACGTTGCGTGAACGCGCCCTGTGTCCCCCAATAACCCTTCCATCGGTGAAAAAAGTGTGCCCCGATCACGTCGGTCATCACCAGCGTGCGGTTCCACGACGGCGTCACCGCATAGGTGTGGTAATGCGTCGCGAGCCCGACGGGCGCGTGGACATAGCCGCCCAGCGCCGCCGCCGCGTGCCGCGCCGCGCGCGCCCAGCCGGTGCGCGACGGCACCCGCGCCATCGCTCCGTCGCAGGCATAGGAGAATTGGCACACCCGTCCGCCCGAGCCCTGATAGATCACGCCGCACACCGTCGCCGGAAAGGCCGGATGACGGGCCCGATTGAGGATCACCTGCGCCACCGCGCGCTGGCCGTCGTCGCTCTCGCTCGCCGCCTCATAGTAGATCGCGTCGGTCAGGCACTGCATCGCGCGCGCGCGGTCTACCCCGCTCGCCGCCGCCATCATGAAGGGCCGCGCCGGCGTCACGCCCTGCTCGGCCGCCGTCATGGCCAGCGCGGTGGCGATCGGCACGGGCAGGGGGGGCAGCTCGACCGATCCGGTCACGCCGGGTTGTGATTGCCCAAGGGCGGGGGCGGGCGCGTCCTCCAGGTACAGCAACGCCGCACCGGGGAAATGATCGGCGGTGTCATAGGCCACCGCTGCGGGCACGGTCTGCACCACCGGCGTATGATCCGCCACGGCCTGCCAGGCGGAGTTGGTCGCCATCGCGCCCGTTACGCCAAGCGTGGCGAGGACGGCCACCAGGGCGCCGCGCAGCAGGGGGTGGTCGGGAAGCCGCATGGCCGCGCACATAGCGGGGAGCGGTGAAGATTTCGCGGGCGGATTAGGTAGCGTCCCGAGCTGGGACAGGGATCAAGCGCGTGAAGACTTAAATCCCCTCGTTTGCGGGGAGGTGGCAGGCGCGAAGCGGCCGACGGAAGGGGCTCTCCGCGAGCAACCACCCGTAGCCCACCCCCTCCGTCACGCGAGCAAGCTCGCGCGCCACCTCCCCGTGAAGGGCGAGGATTGAGCCTACCGCAACCCCGCCCCATCCAGCTTCAGCGCCGCCACCGGGATCACCTCCACCTGCGGATAGGCCTTGCGCAACGCTGGCAGTAACAGCTTCGCATCGCCCACCACGACCACGCTCGCAGCCGCCGGATCGGCCAGCGCCACCGCCGCGTCGCGCGCCGCGTCCGCGCCGACCGCCTGCACCGCGCCGGCATAGCGGCCGAGCTCGTCCAGCGGCACGCCTTGCAGGATGTACCCGCCCAGGATGCCCGCCACGCCGTCGGTGGTCTCGATCGCCCGGCCGAACTCGCCAAGCGTCGCGGCCTTGCGCGTCTCCAGCTCCGCCGCCGCGATCGGTGCGCTGCCCAGCCGGCCCATCTCCGCCGCGAGCAGCTGCGCCGCCTCTGCCGCCGTCTCGTTCTTGGTCTGCGTCCGCGCGGTCAGCGACCCGCCGCCGCGCCGCGCCGCGACGCTGCTGTTGGCGCCATAGGACAGTCCGCGCTTGATGCGGATCTCCTGGTTCAGCCGCGCCGAATAGCCGCCGCCGAGCACCGAATTGGCGACGAGTAGCGGATAGTAGCGATCGGAAGCGCGCGCGATGCCCGGCCGCGCGACGACGACCGCCGCCTGCGCCGCGCCCGGCATGTCGATCGCGATCACGCGGGGGCGGACAGCCGGCATGTTGATAACAGTCTCCGGCGGGCGCGGGCCTGCGCGCCAGCCGCCGAACAACTGCTCCGCCAGGCGCGCGGACTGCGCCGGTGTGACCTCCCCGACCAGTAGCAGCGTCGCCTGATCAGGGCGGAACGTGCCGGCCCAGGCGCGGCGCAGATCGGCAGCGTCGATCGCCTTGAGCGACGCGGGCGTACCCGCCAGCGGCGCGCCGTAGGGGTGCGATCCGAACACCGCGCGGCTCGCCACCAGCCCGGCGAGGCTGCCCGGATCGGCGAGCTGCACCGTCGCTGCGTCGATCGCCTGCGTCCGCGCGCGTTCGATCTCGGCGGGCGCGAAGGCCGGCCGCTGCGCGACATCGGCGAGTACCGCCATCCCCGCCGCCAGCTGGTCCGCCTTGACCGTCAGCTCGATCGACGCGCCGTCGCGATCAGCGCTCGCCTCGATCGAGCCGCCCAGCGCCTCTACTTCTTCCGCGATCTTCGTCGCCGAGCGCGTGGTCGTGCCCTTGGTCAGCAGGTCGGCGGCAAGGCTGCTCGCGCCTGCGCGATCGGCGGGGTCGGTCGCCGCACCCCCGCTCGCTACCAGTGCAGCGGTGACCAGCGGCACCCCGCGCCGCTCGACGGTGACTACGCGCAAGCCATTGGCGAGCCGCGTCTCGACGGGCTGCGGCAGCGTCGCGGTCAGCGGCGGAGCGGGTGCAGGCGGTTGCGCGGGGTTCACCGCCGGTGTCATCGCCGCGAGCGGGGCGGGAACGGCAAGCGGCGCAACGCGGACGGTGGGGGCCAGCGTTACTTCGTCCTTCGCCCCGGCAGGACGCTGCTCGGCCGGCAGATAGCGGATCGTCGCCGCCTGTTCGACGCGCAGGTAGCGGCGTGCGACGCGCTGCACATCGGCCGCCGTGACCCGCGCAATGTCGGCAAGCTGCTGGTCGGCGGCACGCGGATCGCCGTCGATCAGAACGGCGGCGGCGAGCGCCATGCCGCGCCCTTCCGCCGTTTCCCGGCTCTTGAGCACGCCCGTCAGGATCTGGTTGCGCGCGCGCTCCAGTTCGGCAACGCTCACCGACGTGTCGCGCAGGCGCGCGATCTCACGCCGCAGCGCCGCCTCGCCCGCCGCGACGGTCTTGCCGCCCGCCAGCACCGCATAAGTGACGAGATTGCCGATGCTCTCGCGGGTATCGAGAAAGCTGGCCGCCGACTGGGCCACGCCGTCGCGATAGACCAGCGCCTGGTTCAGCCGCGCGCTCTCGCCCGACGACAGCACCGCGTTCAGCACGGTCAGCGCGGCCACGTCCGGGTGCCGGTCGGGCGGCACGTGCCAGCTCATCAGCAGTGCTGGCAGCGGGGTGTTGGCGGCGTACACCGTGCGCGTGATCGCAGCGGTGCGGGGCGGCTCGGCCACGGTGACGCGAGGGATTGGCGCGGAGGGACGCACGATCCTGCCGAAATAGCTGTCGATCCAACGATCCAGTTGCGCCGGATCGTAATTGCCCGCGACCACCAGCACCGCATTGTCGGGCCGGTAGAAGGTCGCATGGAACGCGCGCACGTCGGCGATCGACGCCGCCTGCAGGTCGGCGAGCGAGCCGATCCCCGGCCGCGCATAGGGGTGCACGGAGTAGCTCACCTGCGGATAGGCGAGGCTCAGCAGCTGGCCGTACGGCCGCGCGAGCGTGTTCTGGCGCAGCTCTTCCTTCACCACGTCGCGCTCCGATGCGAAGCCGGTCGGCTCCACCACCAGCGTCGCCATCCGATCCGCTTCCGCCCACAGGATGCGCTGCAGGTGGTTGGCGGGCACTACCTCGTAATAGTTGGTGTAGTCGTCCCCGGTGGACGCATTGTTGTACCCACCGACGTCCTCGGTCAGTCGATCCATCTGCTCGGGGCGCAGATTGCGCGTCGCCTTGAACATCAGGTGTTCGAACAGATGCGCGAAGCCCGAGCGGCCGGCCGGATCGTCCTTGGACCCGACATGATACCACACCTGCACCGACACGTTGCTGGTGCCCGTGTCGCGGATCGCGAACACGCGCAGTCCGTTGGCGAGCGTGCGTTGCGTATAGGCGATCGGCTTCACCGCAGGTGCGGGCGCGGCGGGCTGGGCGAGGCCAGGAGCGGCCGCGACGAGCGCGAGCGGGGCGATAAAGCGGGTCAGCATGGCGTCAGTCGTCACGTCGCCGCGCGTACAGCACCGCCGCCGCGACCGCGGCCGAGCCGATGCCCGCAGCCAGGCCGATCTTCGCCAGCGGCCAGCTCTTGGTCTTGTCGCGGATCGCCTGTTCGGCGACGCGGGCATGCGCCTGCACTTCGGCGAGAATTTCGTTGGGCGCCTCGTCTGGCTTGGCGGGGGTGTCGTGCATCAGGTCGCCTCTTTTCTCTCGCCCGCATAGCGACTGCGGAAGGCGTTGGCGAACGCCGTCAGCCGCTGCTCGCCGATCGCTGCGCGCAGATCGGCCATAAGCGTTTCGTAGAACCAGATATTGTGCTCGGTCATCAACATCGCGCCAAGAATTTCCCCGGCGCGGACGAGATGATGGAGATAGGCGCGGGACCATGTCGCGCACACCGGGCAGCGGCACTCGGCGTCCAGCGGTGCCTGATCCTCGGCGAAGCGCGCGTTGCGCAGGTTGAGCGGCCCGGCCCGCGTGAACGCCTGCCCGGTGCGGCCGGAACGGGTGGGGAGAACGCAGTCGAACATGTCGACGCCACGCTCGACCGCGCCGACGATGTCGGTCGGCTTGCCGACGCCCATCAGGTAGCGGGGCTGGTCGGCGGGTAGCTGACCGGGCGCAAAATCCAGACAGGCGAACATCGCCTCTTGCCCCTCACCGACCGCCAGCCCGCCGATCGCATAGCCGTCGAAGCCGGTGTCGATCAGCGCGTCCGCCGATGCCTGCCGCAGGCGCTGATCGAGGGCACCCTGCTGGATGCCGAACAGCGCCGCGCCCGACGCATGCTCGCCGCCCGCGTCGAACGCCGACCGCGACCGCCGCGCCCACCGCATCGACCGTTCCATGGCGGCGGCCTGCACGTCGGGGGTCGAAGTGGTCGGCACCAGCTCGTCGAACGCCATGACGATGTCGGAGCCGAGCAGCCGCTGGATCTCGATCGACCGTTCCGGGCTGAGCAGGTGGCGCGAGCCATCAAGGTGCGACCTGAACGACACGCCGTCCTCTGATCGCTTGGTCAGGTCGGCGAGGCTCATCACCTGATAGCCGCCGGAATCGGTCAGGATCGGCCGCGACCACCCCATCAGCGCGTGGAGGCCGCCCAGCCGCGCCACCCGCTCCGCGCCCGGGCGCAGCATCAGGTGATAGGTGTTGCCCAGGATGATGTCCGCGCCGGCAGCGGCGACATCGCCCGGCTTCATCGCCTTTACGGTCGCGGCAGTGCCGACCGGCATGAACGCCGGCGTGCGGATCACTCCGCGCCGCATCGCGATCGCGCCGGTACGCGCGCGGCCATCGGTCGCGTGGATGGTGAAGGCGAAGCGGGGAGGGGTCATTCGGGTTCGGGACGTTGGCGCGGGATGCGGTCGCCCTGGCGCTTGGGCTGGCGCCCGCCACCGACGGCGGTTACGCGGATCGTCAGCGCCTCCGCGCGCGTGACGGCGCCGTCCGCGTCCTTGTCGAAGCGCGCGAACAGGCGTGCGAAATGCCCCTGCAACTCGTCGAGCGTTACCCGGCCGTCACCGTCGCGATCCACCTCGAATGGGCTGGGCAGTGCCCCCTGATCGCCCAGCCACGTCCGCTGCCACCCGGCATATTCCAGATAGCCGAGCGCGGTCGATGTCGACGCGCCGTTCGCCAAGCTGTGGGCCAGGCACCCGTCCAGTTCGCTGCGGGTCGTGCGCGCGTCGGCATCGCCATCGCACGCGACGACCAGCATCGCCGCCGGCTCCACCACCAGCGTGGCGGGCGTCTGGGCGTTGGGCTTGCCCGGACCGAGCACGCGAACCTCCGGCGGGGTGGCGACCTGGAGCAGAAGAGCGAGCAGCATCGGCTATCCTTACGGCAGCAGCAGCGACGCGTCGCCGTAGCTGTAGAACCGGTATTCCGCCGCGATCGCATGCGCATAAGCGGCTTGCATGCGTTCGCGCCCCATCAATGCCGAGACCAGCATGAACAGGGTCGAACGAGGCAGGTGGAAGTTGGTGAGGAGGCCATCGACGCCGCGAAACCGGTAGCCGGGGGTGATGAAGATGGCGGTGTTGCCCTCGAACGGGCGGACAAGGCCGTCCCCCTCTCCTTCAGGGCCGCATGCGCTTTCGATCAGGCGGAGCGACGTAGTGCCGACCGCGATCACGCGGCCGCCAGCCGCGCGCGTAGCATTGAGGCGGTCGGCGGTGGCGGCGTCGAGGCGGCCCCATTCCGCATGCATGCGGTGATCGGCGGTGTCGCGCCCCTTGACCGGCAGGAAAGTGCCCGCGCCGACGTGCAGGGTCAGGGTTTGGTACTCAACTCCCGCCGCTGTCAGCGCCGTCATCAGTTCGGGTGTGAAGTGCAGCGCCGCCGTCGGCGCGGCGACCGCGCCGGGCTCGGCCGCGAACATGGTCTGATAGTCGGCCTGGTCGGCCTCATCGGCGCCCCGACGCGCGGCGATATAGGGCGGCAGCGGCATGCGCCCGGCGCGCTCGAGCAGCGTCTCCACCGGCTCATTGCCAGCGAAGTCGAGTGCCCAGCTGCCATCTTCGTCGCGCTCGCTTGCGGTGGCGGCGACACCCTCGCCGAAGTCGATGAGGTCGCCGTCGCGGAGCCTGCGTCCGTTGCGCACAAAGGCACGCCAGCGACGCGGCCCTTCGCGCAGGTGCAGCGTCGCGCCGATGGTCGCCGCTCCACGCCGGCCTTCCAGCTGCGCGGGGATGACGCGGGTGTCGTTGAAGACCAGCAGGTCGCCTGCTCGAAGCTGCCCGGGCAGGTCGCGCATCTGGCGGTCACGAGTCGACGCCGCGTCCAGCACCAGCAGCCGGGCCGCATCGCGTGGAACCGCCGGCCGCAGCGCGATACGCTCGGGGGGTAGCGCAAAATCGAAAAGGTCGACGTTCATCGCCGCTGCGCGCTTATCTGCGCCGCGCCGTCCTCCGCTGGACCGCCCTGACCGGCGCGACCCTGGGCGTCGCCGCAGCCGGGCCGCTCGGCAGCGGCAACAGCGTCGACGCAGGTGCGGGCAGCGGCAGCGTCGCGGGCGCGCGGTAGGGCGGCGGGTTGTCCGCGAGCACATACGCGCGGAGAATACGGCTCGGGTTTGCCGGCGGCTCGCCACGTTCGATCGCGTCGACATATTGCATGCCGTCGAGCACGCGGCCGAACACCGTGTACTTCTTGTCCAGCGCCAGCCGGGGCTGGAAGACGATGAAGAACTGCGAATTGGCGCTGTTCTTGTCGTCCGCCCGCGCCGCCGACACCGCGCCGCGGACATGGGGCAGATAGTTGAACTCGGCCTCCAGGTTGGGCAGCGACGAACCGCCGGTGCCGTCGCCCTTGGGATCGCCGCCCTGCGCCATGAAGCCGTCGATCACCCGGTGGAATGGCAGCCCGTCGTAGAAGCCCTGGCGCGTCAGCGTCCTGACGCGTTCCACCATCTTGGGGGCCACGTCAGGCCGCAGCCAGATGGTGACGCGGCCGCCCGTCGACAGATCCAGCACCAGTACATTCTGCGGGTCGGTGAACGGGGCGGGCGCGGCGCGGCCGGGCACCTGCACGTCGATCGTCTGTGCGGGGGCGCTTACCGGCAGAAGCGCCGCCGCGAACGTGAACAGGCCGACGAGAAAACGCATGGGCAAATAAACCTGTGTTGGACCGCGTCTTCCTAAAGCGGAACGTCGCTTGCGCCAAGGTGAACGATATCCTGACGCTATTTGTCACCCTTGCGGCCAAGCGCTTCCACCCGCGCGAGCACCTCGTCGCGCACCGTCGGCGGCACGAATTTGGTGATGTCGCCGCCGTACATTGCGATTTCCTTGACCAGTTTCGACGCGATCGGCTGCAGCGCCGCGTCCGCCATCAGGAAGGCGGTCTCGACACGGTCGTTGAGCTGCTGGTTCATCCCCGCCATCTGGTACTCATACTCGAAATCGGCGACGGCGCGCAGGCCCCGGATGATGACCGACGCGCCTTCGCGGTCCGCGAAATCCATCAACAGCGAGTTGAACGTGACCACGTGTACGTCGCCGGCCAGCCCCGCCACTTCGCGCCGCACCGCCGCAACCCGTTCCTCTACGGTGAACATCGGCGACTTCGACGGATTGGTCGTGACGCCGATGATCAGCCGGTCGACCAGCTTCGCGCCACGCCGGATGATCGAGAGATGCCCCAGCGTGACGGGGTCGAACGTCCCCGGATAGACTCCGATCCTCATCGCCACATCCTTTAACGGTCGCGCTCGACGACGTAACGCGCCAGTGCGCGCAGCAGATCGGCCTCCGCGCCATAGGCATGAAGGTGTTGCACCGCCTGCTCCGTCAGCATCCGGCATTGCTCGCGTGCGCGCTCCGGGCCGAGCAGGCTCAGGAACGTCGCCTTGCCCGCGCCGGCGTCCTTGCGCAGTCGCTTGCCGGCAGTATCCTCGTCGCCCTCGGCATCGAGCAGGTCGTCGGCGATCTGAAAGGCGAGGCCCAGGTCGTGCGCATAGCCACGCAACCCGGTGCGGCCCTGCTCGGGCAGCCGCGCCAGTGTCGCCCCCATCTCGACGGCCACCGCGATCAGCGCGCCCGTCTTCATCTGTTGCAGCCGGGTGACGCCGTTCAGGTCCATCGGCACGCGCTCGGCGGCGAGATCGAGCGCCTGCCCGCCGGCCATGCCGATCGGCCCCGACGCGCGCGCCAGTGCCAGCACAAGCTCGGCGCGTACCGACGGGTCGGGATGCGTATCGTGGTCGGCCAGCCATTCGAATGCGAGCGCGTGCAGACAATCGCCCGCCAGAATCGCGGTCGCCTCGCCGAACGCCTTGTGCGCGGTCGGCTTGCCGTGACGAAGATCGTCGTCGTCCATCGCGGGCAGATCGTCATGAACCAGCGAGTAAACGTGGATTGCTTCCACCGCCGCCGCGACCCGCTCGGACGCCTCGCGGCTGACGGCGTGCAGGTCCGCCACCGCGCAGACCAGCAGCGGGCGCAGCCGCTTGCCTCCGCCGATCGCGGCATGGCGCATGCAGGCGTAGAGGTTGGCGCGTGCGTCGGCGGGGATCGGCAGGAACTGATCGAACCGGCGATCGATCACCTCGGCGATCTCGGCCATCGCGCGCGACAGGGGAGTGGCCGAGGTGAGCGGCACGGCGGCGGCCACCGTCAGCCCGCCGCGAAGGGCCGGGTGCCTGCCGGCCGGCCTTCCGCGTCGAGCCGGATCGCCTCGATGCGCGTCTGCGCCTGATCCAGCCGCTCCGCGCATCGCTGACGGAGCCTGTCGCCGCGTTCGTAGAGCTTGATCGAATCGTCGAGCGTGGCCTCGCCCGTTTCCAGCCGATGCACGATCTGCTCCAGCTCCTTCAGCGCGTCCTCGAAGGAAAGGTCCTCGACCGGAGTGTCCATGCCTGCGCTATGCGGCACGGGCGAAAGCGAGGCAAGGCAGTCGCCCGTCGCCGGCTTAGCGCACCTGACGCGCAGTCCAGGTGACCAACAGTCTGACAGCGACCACACCCAGATCGATCGCCGCCTGCACGCGGTGCGGCTGCAGATCGCCGACGTCGTGGGTCACGATACGCAGGTCGGCGGTCGGCTGGCGCACGCCGACCCCGATCAAAGCTAGGGCGATGGCGCCAACCGCGATGCGACGACGAATCATCATTCTGCTCCCCTGCATCCGTTGACCATAGCGCCACCCGGGAGGCGCCGGCAATCGGACAGCCACGATGTCGATAGCGCCGGCGTCCGCGCCTCTCTGGGGACCGGAGAGGCGCGGACGCGCTCGACGACAAGGTCAGTCGGCGGGCGTCGTGTCCGTGTCGGTTTGGGTCGGGGCGGGTGCCGCGACCTTCTTCTTCGGCTTCTTCGGCGGCGCGGATTCGATGGCGAAGCTCAGCGCGCCGTCCTTCAGCCGGACGGTAACCTCGCCGCCATGGACCAGCTTGCCGAACAGCAGCTCCTCCGCGAGCGGCTGCTTGATCTTCTCCTGGATCAGCCGGCCCATCGGCCGTGCGCCGTACAGCTTGTCATAGCCCTTCTCGGTCAGCCACGCCTTGGCCTCGTCGTCCAGGTTGATGTGGACGTTGCGGTCGGCGAGCTGGAGCTCCAGCTGGAGGATGAACTTGTCCACCACCCGCGCGACCACTTCCGGCGGAAGGTAGCCGAACGGCACGATCGCATCGAGGCGATTGCGGAACTCCGGCGTGAACATCTTCTGCACCGCCTGCTCATCCTCGCCCTCGCGGGTCAGGTTGCCGAAGCCGAGCGTCTCGCGCGCCATGTCGGACGCGCCCGCATTGGTCGTCATGATCAGGATGACGTTGCGGAAGTCGACAGTCTTGCCGTGCTGGTCGGTCAGACGGCCGTTATCCATCACCTGCAACAGGATGTTGAACAGGTCGGGATGCGCCTTCTCGATCTCGTCGAGCAGCAGCACGCAATGCGGGTTCTGATCGACCGCATCGGTCAGCAGACCGCCCTGGTCGAAGCCGACATAGCCCGGAGGCGCGCCGATCAGCCGCGAGACTGAGTGCCGCTCCATATATTCGGACATGTCGAAGCGTTGAAGCGGGATGCCCATGATCGACGCGAGCTGCTTGGCGACCTCGGTCTTGCCGACCCCGGTCGGGCCGGTGAACAGGTAGTTGCCGATCGGCTTCTCCGGCTCGCGCAAGCCCGCCCGCGCCAGCTTGATCGCCGAAGACAGCTTCTCGATCGCCGCATTCTGCCCGAACACGACGCGCTTCAGATCGGTGTCCAGCGTGGCGAGCGCGCGCTTGTCGTCGGTGGAGACCGACTTCGGCGGGATGCGCGCCATGGTGGCGATGACCTGCTCGATCTCCCTGGGCGTGATGGTGCGCTTGCGCTTGTTGGGCGGCACCAGCATCTGCATCGCGCCGACCTCGTCGATCACGTCGATCGCCTTGTCCGGCAGCTTGCGGTCGTTGATGTAGCGCGCCGAAAGCTCGACCGCCGACTTGATCGCATCGGGCGTGTACTTGACGGAGTGATGCTCCTCGAACGCGGAACGCAGGCCGGCCAGGATCTTGATCGTGTCCTCGATTGTCGGCTCGTTGACGTCGATCTTCTGGAATCGGCGCAGCAGCGCGCGGTCCTTCTCGAAGTGGTTGCGGAATTCCTTGTAGGTGGTCGAGCCGATGCAGCGGATAGTGCCGCCCGACAGCGCCGGCTTGAGCAGGTTGGACGCGTCCATCGCCCCGCCGCTGGTCGCGCCCGCGCCGATGACGGTGTGGATCTCGTCAATGAAAAGCACCGCGTCGGGCAGCTTCTCCAGCTCGTTGACGACCTGCTTCAGCCGCTCCTCGAAGTCACCCCGATAGCGCGTGCCGGCGAGCAGCGCGCCCATGTCGAGCGAATAGATCACCGCGGGCAGCAGCACGTCAGGCACGTCGCCTTCGACGATCTTGCGCGCCAGCCCTTCGGCGATCGCGGTCTTGCCGACGCCGGGATCGCCGACATAGAGCGGGTTGTTCTTCGACCGACGGCACAGGATCTGGATCGTACGGTCCACCTCGGCCATGCGGCCGATCAGCGGATCGACCTTGCCGATCTTGGCCTTCTCGTTGAGGTCGACGCAGAACTGCTTGAGCGCGCTCTCGCCCTTGTCCTTGCCACCGGGCTTGGCAGGCTTCTCCTCCTCCGACGCAGCACCCTTGGGACTGGCCGTCTCGGTGGAACCGCCCTTGCCGACGCCGTGCGAGATGTAGCTGACCGCATCCAGACGGCTCATGTCCTGCTGTTGCAGGAAATAGACGGCATAGCTCTCGCGCTCCGAGAACAGCGCCACCAGGACATTCGCGCCCGTCACCTCGTCGCGACCCGACGACTGGACGTGGAGGATCGCGCGCTGGACGACGCGCTGAAAGCCGCTGGTCGGCGAAGGATCGGTCTGCGTCTGCACCTTCAATGCATCGAGTTCGGTGTCCAGATAGTGCGCGACCGTGGTCTTGAGCTCGGGCAGCTCGACGTTGCACGCGGTCATTACCTTGGACGCATGCTCGTCGTCGATCAGCGCCAGCAGCAGATGTTCCAGCGTTGCGTATTCATGGCGGCGGCTGGACGCGGCCTCGAGCGCCTTGTGCAGCGTGGTCTCGAGCGCGGGGGCGAATGAGGGCATGGGTTACTCCTGTCGGGCCGCCGGGGGACGCGGACCGGTTTCATCCCATGTCGGGACGATGCGGGGCCGCATCAAGCGGTGCGCCGATGCGGATGGCACCGCCGCAACACTCATCGTCTGAATAGCGCGTCGGCACTTGCCTTATGGTTAATAACGCGTTCAATTTTGAGCCGCACTCGTGCGATCTCGCTCTCCAACGTCGCGACCCGTGCCTCCAGCTCCGCGATCGAGAGCGGATCGAGATCCTGTCTGACCAACAGCGTCAGCGGGTCGGACGCGCGGGGCTCATCGGGCTCCATGCGCAGCAGCGTTGACCGGGCGCGCGGCGCTGTCAATAACGCGGGACGGATCGTCGAGGCAGGGCAGGGTGATATCGTGATGCAAGTGCCGGCAACGATGCGCGCGATCGATCCCGGGGCGCCCGGTGGGCCGGAGGTGCTGGTGGCGGTCGAGCGCCCGGTACCGAGGCCGGGCGCGGGCGAGGTGTTGATCCGCGTCGCCGCCGCCGGCGTGAACCGGCCCGACATCCTGCAGCGCAAGGGTGGCTATCCGCCGCCGCCGGGAGCCCCGTCGATCCCCGGTCTGGAAGTGGCGGGCGAGATCGTCGCGGTGGGCGAGGGCGTCGACGAGGTCGCGTTGGGCCAGCCGGTCTGCGCGTTGCTGGCCGGCGGCGGCTATGCCGAATACGCTGTCGCTCCCTATGGCCAGTGCCTGCCCGTTCCTGACGCGCTGACCATGATCGAGGCGGCGGCGCTGCCCGAGACGCTGTTCACCGTGTGGACCAATCTGTTCGAGCGCGCTTATGCCACCGAGGGCGACACCGTGCTGGTCCATGGCGGCACCAGCGGCATCGGCACGATGGCGATCGCGCTGTGCGCCCTGTTCGGCGTCACCTGTATCGTCACCGCCGGTTCCGACGAGAAATGCGCCGCCGCGCGGGCGCTCGGCGCGACGTATGCGATCAACTATCGGTCCGAAGACTTCGTAGCGCGCGTCAAGGAGATCACGGGCGGCAAGGGCGTCGCGGCGGTGCTCGACATGGTCGGCGGGGACTATGTGCCGCGCAACATGCAATGCCTGGCGGATGACGGCCGCCATGTCTCGATCGCGGTGCAGGGCGGGTTGATGGCGACCGTGCCGGTGTTCGAGATCATGCGCCGCCGCCTGACGCTGACCGGCTCGACGTTGCGCCCGCGCGATGTGACGTGGAAGTCGCTGGTCGCCGACGAGCTGCACCGCACCGTCTGGCCGCATGTCGAGGCCGGGCGGCTGAGGCCGGTGATCGACCGCACCTTCCCGCTCGCCGATGCGGCCGCCGCGCATGCGCGGATGGAGGCGGGCGATCATGTCGGCAAGATCGTGCTGGAGGTCGCTTGAGCGACGAATTGCCGGAGCCGCCACGCCAGGTAGCTCACTTTGCGCTGCTGATCCTCGTCGGTTTTCTGATCGCCGGTAGCTTCGTGCTGTCGGGCCGACCGGTGATGCTCGCGAGCCTGCCCCACATCGCCTTTGTCGCCGATGTGCCCCGTCATCGCCACGAGGATCAGCTCGCGACCTTTACCGCTGTCGCCGGAGCGCTGCTTCCCAAGACCGACTGGCGTCCGCCGATCGCGGTGGCGTTGGGGAAGGTGGGCGAGGTCGGCACGGTACGACCCAAGCTCGGCTACTGGGTGCGTTCGTGGACATTCCTGGGGCTGCCGATGTTCGCGGTGACGGAGGGCGGCTACACCGTCTATCTCGACCGCCCCGGTTATTACCGTGCGGTGCCGCTGGGCGAAGGCGGGGAGGCCGAGCTCATCAGGCAGACGGGTGGCCGCCGCTTCTGGGGGAGCTGGCTCTGGTCCTATTGGCGCCATTGCTGGGGGTTGCTCGCGCCGATCGGGGTGGCGGTATTCGCGTGGGCCGAGTTTCGCTGGCAGGCGAAGCGCCGGGCGATCCTGGGGTTGATCTGACCGCTGTCACACGCGCGGCTTGCTCCGGGCGAGGTCCGGGGTTACATCATCCGCCATACAGGGCCGCTCCGGGCAGGGGCGGCCGTTTTTCATTTGGAGTACCCGCATGGCCCAGCCGCTCATGCCGCACGCGACCGCCAGCTGGATGGTCGACATGACCGCCCTGTCGTTCGAACAGATCGCCGACTTCTGCGGGCTGCACATCCTGGAGGTGCAGGCGATCGCCGACGACACCGCCGCCAGCAAGCTGACCGGTCGCGATCCCGTCCGCGCGCACGAGGTGACGCAGGAAGAGATCGACAAGGCGCAGGCCGACCCCGAATACCGGATGCAGATGGTCAAGGGACCCGATCAGGTCCGTCGCACCAAGGGGCCGCGTTATACGCCGGTCTCCAAGCGCCAGGACAAGCCGGACGGCATTCACTGGATCATCCGCAATCATCCGGAGATCACCGACGGCCAGATCGGCCTGCTGATCGGCACCACGCGCACCACCATCGCCGCAATCCGCGACCGGTCGCACTGGAACATGGCCAACATCACGCCCAAGGATCCGGTGACGCTGGGCCTGACGACGCAGCGCGAGCTTGTTGCCGCGGTTGCCGAGGCGGCGAAGGCGGCGGGCATCGAAGCGCCGACCTTCGACCCCAAGCTG
>NZ_JAQGLJ010000004.1 GCF_028292945.1 Sphingomonas bacterium
GGCGCCGCGCGCGGCCGCCTGGAGCAGCCTGCCGAGGCCCTGCGTTATGACCCTGTCACCGGGCTGCAGGCCGGCGGTGACGACCCAATACTGCCCTTGGGTCCGATCCGCCGTGACCGTGCGCTGCACCGCGCGGTCGCCACGACCGACCACGTACAGCGTGGCGGCCCCCTTGGCGTCGCGGCTGATCGCCGGCTGCGGAACCAGGAAGACGCTGCCATCAATCGCCTGGGCAAAACGGGTCCGGACGAACAGCCCGGGAAGAAGCATGCCCTGTGCGTTGGGGAAGCGCGCCCGCAGCGTCACGGTGCCGGTGTCGGCGCTGACCACCGTCTCGGCGAACTCAACGGTGCCCGCGGCGGGATAGACGCTGCCATCGGGCAGCGTCAGGCGGACCTCCGCGACCGCCGCCGCGACGCCGCCGCCGGCCAGCTGCCGGCGCAGAGTCAGGAGGTCGGCGGCGGATTGCTGGATATCGACGAACATCGGGTCGAGCCGCTGGATCTGCGCCAGCGGCTCGGCCTGGTTGTTCGACACCAGCGCGCCGACCGTGAACAGCGAACGGCCAATGCGACCGGAAATCGGCGCAGGCACGGTGGTGAACTTCAGCGTGATCCGTGCCGTATCCAGCGCGGCACGGTTCTGCGCCACCTGAGCGCGACCCTGGCGCGCCTGGGCGACGGCGTTGGTGTATTCCTGCTGCGACACCGCTTCGATCCGCGCGAGCGGCGCAAAGCGGGCGGCCTGGGTCTGCGCTGCCTGGGCATTTGCCTGCGCCGCCTCCAGATTGGCGGCAGCCTGGGCGACGGAGGCCCGGTACAGCGAGGGATCGATCTCGTAGAGCGGCTGGCCCTGGCGCACGAGCGCGCCTTCGGTGAAGAAACGGCGGCGAATCACGCCGGATACCTGAGGCCGCACCTCGGACGACTCGAATGCGGTGGTGCGGCCGGACAGCTCGGCGATGATCGGCGCGCTGGTCGGCTGAACCACGACGAAGCCGACCTGCGGCGGCCCCTGCGGACCACCACGACCACCGCCGGCGGCGCTGCCAGCGGCACCCTCGCCGGAACCGCAGGCACCGAGCAGCAGCAGGGCGCCGAGGCCGAACGCGGGCCGTGCGCCGCCAATACTCACCATGCGACCGCCTGAACCATTCACCAGAAGTGCCGCCCTTGCACCAAGGACAGGAGTCTTGCCATAGCCTGCCACGTAAATTGTGCAGCTGCGAACGCGGCGGCGGCATGATAGGTTGCCGCGAATGAACAAGGACAAACAGCTGGCCGCCGATGCGGCCGTGGCGGAGGTGTGCGACGGCATGCTGGTGGGGCTGGGCACCGGCTCAACCGCCGCACTGGCGATCGATGCGATCGGGCGGCGCGTGGCTGGGGGGCTTCGCATCCGGGCGGTGGCGACCTCGGTGGCCAGCGCCGATCAGGCGCGGACCCTGGGGATCGAGGTTCTCGATTTCTCCGACGTCGCCGCGGTCGACCTGACGATCGACGGGGCGGACGAGATCGACGCCGCGTTGATCGCGGTCAAGGGAGCGGGCGGCGCGATGCTCCGGGAAAAGGCAGTGGCGGCGGCGTCGACGCGGATGATCGTCATCGCCGACGGGTCGAAGCTGGTCGAGCGGCTCGGCGCGGCCAAGCTGCCGGTGGAGGTGCTTCCCTTCGCGCGCGCTTTTGTGCTGGGGCGCCTGCGCGAGCTGTTCGATCGGGTTGAGGTGCGAGGTGCTCCTGCTTCGGGAGGCGCATACCTGACCGACAATGGCAATCTGATCGCGGACTGCCACGACGCGCAGGTCGCCGATCCGGGCACCCTGGCGGCGGCGTTGCAGGCGATCCCCGGCGTGGTGGGGCACGGGCTGTTCCTGGACGAGGTCGATGCCGCCTATATCGCGACCCACGGCGTCGTTGCGAGGCTGGAGCGGGGCGGCTAGGCAACTCGAAGCGTGAGGCCGCGTTCGGCCACGTCATCGATCGAGGAAATTGCATGCCCGACGCCTCTCATGCCGAAGACGGCAGCCCCGAGCGCCTGCAGATCGACACGATCCGCACGCTGTCGATGGATGCGGTGCAGGCGGCCAATTCAGGTCATCCCGGCACCCCGATGGCGTTGGCACCGGTCGGACACACGGTGTGGACCAAGTTCCTGCGCTACGATCCCGCGCAGCCGGACTGGCCGAACCGCGATCGCTTCGTGCTGTCGGTCGGGCATGCGTCGATGCTGCTCTACGCGCTCATCCACCTCGCCGGGATCGAGGAGATCGACGCCGAGGGTAAGAAGAGCGGGCGCGAGGCAGTGAGCCTGGACGATATCCGCGCGTTTCGGCAGCTCGGTTCCAAGACGCCTGGGCATCCGGAGTACCGCCACACGACCGGGGTGGAGACGACTACCGGGCCGCTCGGCGCTGGCTGCGGCAATTCGGTCGGCATGGCGATCGCGGAGCGCTGGCTCGCGGCGCGGTACAACCGACCGGGTTTCACGTTGTTCGATCACGACGTTTATGTGCTCGCGGGCGACGGCGACATGATGGAGGGCGTGGCGAGCGAGGCGGCGTCGCTGGCCGGGCATCTCAAGCTGTCGAACCTGTGCTGGATCTACGACAGCAACTCGATTTCCATTGAGGGCGACACCGATCTCGCCTTTGTCGAGGATACGGGCAAGCGGTTCGAGGCCTATGGCTGGCAGGTTATCCATGTCGACGACGCCAACGACGTTGGTGCGCTGACCGCGGCGCTGGAGGCGTTTCGCGCCTGCGATGACCGACCGACGTTCATCGTCGTGCGGTCGGTCATCGGCTGGGGCAGCCCCAAGGCCGGCAGCGAAAAGGCGCACGGCGAGCCGCTGGGCGTCGATGCGATCAAGGCGACCAAGCGGGCCTATGGCTGGCCGAGCGAGGAGCCGTTCTTCGTGCCCGACGGCGTGCGCGAGGCGTTCGGCCGCTCGGTCGCGGATCGCGGCGGCAAGCTGCGCGCGGAGTGGGCGGCGACCTTCGACCGCTACCGCGCCGCCGAGCCGGCGCTGGCCGCGGAGCTCGACGCGCTGCTGCACGACAGGCTGCCCGACGGCTGGGACACGGACGTGCCGGTGTTCGCGGCGGACGAGAAGGGGCTCGCCAGTCGCGACTCGGGCGGCAAGGTGCTGAACGCGATCGCGGGCAGGGTGCCGTGGCTGATCGGCGGTTCGGCCGACCTGGCGCCGTCGACCAAGACGGATGTGAAGGGCGCGCCCTCGTTCGAGGCGGCGAACTACGCGGGCCGCAACTTCCACTTCGGCGTTCGCGAGCATGGCATGGGCGCGGTGGTGAACGGCATGGCGCTGTCGCACCTGCGTTCGTACGGCTCCACGTTTCTGGTTTTCCTCGATTACATGCGTCCGCCGGTCCGGCTGTCGGCAATCATGGAGCTGGGCGCGATCTGGGTGTTCACGCACGACTCGATCGGGGTCGGCGAGGACGGACCGACGCATCAGCCGATCGAGCAGCTGGCGACGCTGCGCGCCATCCCGGGGCTGGACACGATCCGCCCGGGCGATGCCAACGAGGTGGCATGGGCATGGAAGGCGGCGGTGATGGACGCGGATCATCCCACGGCGCTGATCTTCTCCCGCCAGGCGCTGCCGACGCTCGACCGCGACAGATATGCGAGCGCCGAGGGCGTGCTGAAGGGCGGGTATGTGCTGGCGGACAGCGACAGTCCCGAGGTCATCCTGATGGCAACAGGCAGCGAACTGTCGCTGGTCGTGAAGGCGCACGAGCAGCTGACCAACGAGGGCGTGGCGAGCCGCGTCGTCTCGTTGCCGAGCTGGTATCGCTTTGAGCTGCAGGACGAGGCGTATCGCGACGCGGTGCTGCCGCCCGCCGTCAAACCGCGCCTGGCGGTGGAGATGGCGGGCGAGCTGGGCTGGCATCGTTATGTCGGCACGGCCGGCGACACGATCACCATGGCGACGTTCGGGGCGTCGGCTCCAATCGCCAAATTGCAGGACAAATACGGCTTCACCGTCGACAACATCGTCGCCAAGGCGAAGCAGCTGATCGCGGAGACGAAGAAGTGAGCAAACTCAAGGAACTCAGCGCCGCCGGTACAGCAGTGTGGCTGGACTTCGTCGATCGTAAATTCCTCGCCGCGGGTGGGCTGAAAAAGCTGGTCGAAGCGGATGGACTGACGGGGGTCACGTCGAACCCGGCGATCTTCGAAAAGGCGATGGGCTATGGCGACGCCTATGACGCGAGCCTTGCCACGTTCGATGCCAGCAACCCGGACGCGGCGACCATCGATCGCTACGAGGGGCAAGCGATCGAGGACATCAAGCACGCCGCCGACACGCTGCGGCCGGTATATGACAGACTGAACGGCACCGATGGCTATGTCAGCCTGGAGGTGTCGCCCTACCTCGCCGACGACACGGACGGGACGATCGCGGAGGCGAAGAGGCTGTGGGCGGCGGTCGACAGGCCCAATCTGATGATCAAGATCCCCGGCACGCTGGCCGGCGGTCCTGCCATCGCCGCGACGATCGCGGCGGGGATCAATGTCAACGTGACGCTGCTGTTCGCGCTCGATGCCTATGTCCGCGTGGCGGAGGCGTACGCGACGGGGCTGGAGGAGCGGGTGCGGCAGGGGCAGCCGATCGACGGGCTCGCCTCGGTCGCTAGCTTCTTCGTCAGCCGGATCGACGCCTCGATCGACAAGCAGATCGACGAGCGGGTGAAGGCGGGCGATGCCGAGACGACGGCGCTGACGGCGCTGCGCGGCAAGGTGGCGATCGCGAATGCGAAGTCGGCCTATGCCTGGTATCAGGACTTCATAGCGTCGGATCGCTGGCAGGCGCTGGCGGCAAAAGGCGCGCGGCCGCAGCGGCTGTTGTGGGCATCGACCGGGGTCAAGGACCCGGCTTATGCGCAGACGCTGTACGTCGACACGCTGATCGGGCCGGACACGGTCAACACCATGCCGCCCAAGACGATGGATGCGTTCCGCGACTCAGGCACCGTGGCGGTCACGCTGACGCAGGATGTCGACGCGGCGCGCGCGGTGCTGGCGGAGGCGGAGCGGCTGGGACTCGATCTGAACGGCGTCACCGGACGACTGGTAGAGGAGGGCGTCGCCTCGTTCGCCAAGGCGTTCGACGACCTGCTCGACGCGATCGCGAAGAAGAAGCCAACGCAGGGCTAAGGCTCTCGGGTTGTGTGCACACGCTCGCGGACAGGGGATTAGCATGAAGATCGGGATCATCGGCCTGGGCCGGATGGGCGGCAATATCGGACGCAGGCTGATGCGCGCCGGCCATGGGGTGGTGGCGTTCGATCGCGATCCGAAGATGGTGGCGGCGCTGGTCGCGGATGGGGCGGAGGGTGCCGACACGCTGGCAGCGATGCACGATCTGCTCGATGCGCCGGCGATCTATTGGGTGATGCTTCCCGCCGGCGCGCCGACGGAGGATACGATCGCCACTCTGGCGGGCCAATGCGGCGCGGGCGCGATCATCATCGACGGCGGCAACAGCTTTTACAAGGACGATATTCGCCGCGCGAAGGAGCTGGCGGAGAAGGGTGTTCGCTATGTCGATGTCGGCACGTCGGGCGGCGTCTGGGGCCTGGATCGCGGCTATTGCATGATGATCGGCGGCGACAAGGAAGCGGTCGACTATCTCGACCCGATCTTCGATGCGCTCGCACCCGGGCTGGGCACGATCCCGCGCACGCCCAATCGCATGGCGCACGAGGGGGAGGATGCGCGTGCCGAAAAGGGCTACATCCACGCCGGGCCCGCGGGGGCGGGCCATTTCGTCAAGATGATCCATAACGGCATCGAGTACGGCCTGATGCAGGCCTATGCCGAGGGCTTCGACATCCTCAAGGGCAAGAAGTCGGACAAGCTGCCGCCAGACGAGCGCTTCGACCTGAACCTGACCGACATCGCCGAGGTATGGCGGCGCGGGTCGGTGATCTCATCCTGGCTGCTGGACCTGACCGCGCAGGCGCTGGCCAAGGACCAGATGCTCGAGAGCTTCTCCGGCAAGGTCGCCGATTCAGGCGAGGGCCAGTGGACGATCGACGCGGCGATGGAGGAGAAGGTGCCCGCCAACGTCCTCACCGCCGCGCTGTTCGCACGCTATCGCAGTCGGGTGGATCATACGTTCGGCGACCAGGTGCTGTCGGCGATGCGGTTCGGTTTCGGCGGGCACGTCGAGATGCCGCAGTGAAGTATCGCCTGCTCGTTTCGGACGTCGACGGCACGCTGGTGGACACGCAGAAACAGCTGACCCCTGCGACCATCGACGCCGTGGCGCGCGTGCGGGCGGCTGGAGTGGCGTTCACGGTCATCTCGGCCCGGCCGCGATCGGGGGTGGTGCCGATCGGCGAGGCGTTGGCGATCAACGGGCCAATGGCGGCGTTCAATGGCGGCACGATCTTTCATCGCGACGGGAGGGTGGACGTTCAGCACGTCGTCGATCCGGCGGTCGCACGCGGCGTGATCGCGATGGCGACGGACGTGGACATCTGGGTATTCGCCGACGACCAGTGGTTCGCCTCCACCGACCAGGGTGCGCATGTCGGGTCGGAGCGCAAGGCCGCGAACCAGGAGCCGGTGGTGCGGCGCGATTTCGCCGACCTGCTCGATCGCGCCGATAAGATCACCTTTGTCAGCGACACGCCGGCGGTGCTGAACGCACTGCACGCGCGGATCGAGGCGGACTTCGCGGGCCGGGCGACAGTGGCCCTGTCGCAGCCCTATTATCTCGACGTCACCGCGCTGGAGGCGAACAAGGGTGCCGGCGTCGCTGCGCTCGCCACCGCCTTTGGGATGCCGCTGGCGGAGGTGGCCGCGATCGGCGATCAGGCCAACGACCTGCCGATGCTCGCCTGCGTTGGGCTTGCCATAGCGATGGGCAACGCGCCCGATCACGTGCAGGCCGCCGCCGCGCATGTCACCGCCGCCAACACGGCGGATGGCGTCGCGCTGGCGATCGATACGCTTATCCTTCCCGCCCTGGAGTTCGCATGAAACAGCTCGTCGCTTTCGACCTCGACAACACGCTCGCCGCCAGCAAGCAGGCGCTTGAGCCGTTCATGGGTGAGGCGCTGGCCGACCTGTTGGGCGTTGCGCATGTGGCGGTGATCTCGGGCGGCGACTGGCCGCAGTTCCAGAAGCAGGTCGCCTCGCGGCTGCCGGAGCGCGCCGATCGGTCGAAGCTGTGGCTGATGCCGACCACGGGCACGAAGCTCTATACGTTTCGCGATGGCGAGTGGGGCACGGTCTATGCCGAGCTGTTCGAGCCTGAACTGCGCGACCGCATTCTGGCCGCCTTCGACGAGTCGCTGGCGGCGACGGGCATGGTGCCCGAGCAGGTGTGGGGCGAGCGCGTCGAGGATCGCGGCTCGCAGATCACCTTCTCCGCGCTTGGCCAGCAGGCGCCGCTCGACGCCAAGGAGCATTGGGATCCTGACTTCGCCAAGCGCAAGGTGATCCAGGCCGACCTGCGCACGCGGTTGCCGGGCCTGTCGATAAACATGGGGGGCGCGACCTCGATCGACGTGACGCGCGAAGGCGTCGACAAAGCCTACGGGTTGAAGAAGTTGCGCGATGCGAGCGGCGTCCCGCTGGACGATATGATGTTCATCGGCGACGCGATCTTTCCGGGGGGGAATGATTATCCCGCAAAGACGCTGGGGCTGGACACGGTGCGCGTGCGCGAGCCGCGCGAGACGGCGGCGGTGATCGAGGGACTGGTGGCGTGCTTGAAGTAGGTGGCAGGTAGCAGGGGGTGGAGGGGAGCTCTGCTGCTACCTGGTGCCTGCCACCTCCCTCTACTCCACCACCGGCAGCAACACGGCGCTTGGCGTTGCGCCGCCGCGTAGCAGCGTGACTGTCTGCGCCTTGTAGTCGCCGGGCTTGGCGAAGAAGATGTTGGGCACATAGGTCTGCGGGTTGCGATCGTAGAGCGGGAACAGCGTCGACTGGACCTGCACCATGATGCGGTGGCCGGGTTTGAAGACGTGGTTCACCGCCGGCAGGCGAAAGCGGTATTGCTGCGGCTTGCCGGCCGGGATGGCCGACGGGTTGGCGACATCCTTGCGATATCGACCCCGAAAGATGTCGAGGCTGACCGCGAGCTGATAGCCGCCCATCTTCGGGTCGGTAGCGTTCTCGGCCGGGTGGACGTCGATCAGCTTGACGACGAAATCGCCGTCGCTCCCGGTCGTGCGCGCCCAGAGGTCCGCGATCGGCGCGCCCGATACGCGCACCGCCTTGGTCAGCACGGGCGTCCTGTAGGTCATGACATCGGGCCGGCCGTCGGCGAAACGCTGATCCTGCACCAGCCAGTCGCCCCACCGGCCGTCGTCGAAATTCACGGGACGCGGCAGGTGTGGGACCGGCTTGGCCGGGTCGGAGACATAGCTGTCGCCGCCGGCTCCGCTGCCCTGGAAGCTGAGGCCGCCCGCCGCCTGCAGGTAGATCGGCCGGAGCGGGGAGGGGCAGCCCTTCTCGCATGCGACCGGCCAAGCAGCGAACCGATCCCAGCGGTTCTCGCCGGTGTTGTAGATCGCCGCCGCGGGGAGGTTCGCGGGCGGCCCGTCGCGCAGATGCTGTTCGAAGAAGGGCAGCACCATCGTCTCGCGGAATTGCGCCGCCGTGTCGCCGTTCCACTGGAACGGGCCGAGGCTTCGGCCCTCGCGGTTGACCTGGCTATGCCGCCACGGCCCCATGACGAGCGAGTTGTTGGCTAGCTTGCCGCTCGCCTTCAGGCCCTCCCATGCCTGAATCGCGCCCCACATGTCCTCCTGATCCCACAGGCCCTGCTCCCACAGCGTCGGTACGTCCGACGGACTGGCCTTGAGCAGCTTGACCAGATCCTGCCCCTGCCAGAACTCGTCGTAAGCCGGGTGCCCCGACATGCGCTGCCAGAAGGGGAGCTGGTCGTAGCCAGACTTCTTCGCCCAGTCGCCCGCCGAACCGATCTCGCGGAAATTGTCGTAATCGTCCCAGCCGCCCGTCGGGGGCGCCTTGCCCTCACCCTTGTAGCCGGTCTGCGACCCCAGCCAGGCAATATTGGCGAGCCGGAACGCGCCGTAATGAAACCAGTCGTCGCCCATCCAACCATCGATCATCGGGCTTTCGGGCACCGCCGCTTTCAGCGCGGGGTGTGGCTTCAGCAGCGCCATGACGACGGTGAAGCCTTCGTAGGACGAGCCGATCATGCCGACCCGGCCGTTCGACTCGGGCAGGTTCGCCTTGTTCACCAGCCAGTCGATCGTGTCGTAGCCGTCGGTGACGTGATCGACCGTCGTCGGGTTGAGCGGGCCGATGACCGGGCGGGTGACGACATAATCGCCCTCCGACCCGAATTTGCCGCGCACGTCCTGATAGACGCGGATGTAGCCGCCGCGCACGAACGGCTCGTCGGCGAGCGGGAGCGTGTTGAGCATCGACGCGCTATCGGAGCGGTTGGCGCGCGACTTGGCGTTGTAGGGCGTGCGCGTGAGGATGATCGGCGCGTTTTTGACGCCCTTGGGCACAACGATGACGGTGTACAGCTTGGTGCCGTCGCGCATCGGCATCATGACCACGCGCTTGTCATAGTCGCTTACGCCGAGGGGTGGCGTGAACTTGGCGGGCACGTCGCCCGTCGACGTCAGCGGTGCCGGCGCGGGCCGGTCCTGCGCGGCGGCGAGGCTCGCGATCAGGGCCAGGCTGCCGATTAGTCCGGTTGTCACGCGCATGATCAACTCCCCGTGGATTTAAGTGCTTGTTGCGGCAGGATTGCAGGAGCGTAAAGGACCCATGCAAGGGGAAATGCGCGATGCCGATCAATCGGCGTTCGTTGCTGGGCCTGTTCGGCGCGGCAGCGACGTTACCGCGTGCGGCAGGCGCGCGGCCCGCACCGGCCGGGGTGACATTCGCGCATGGTATCGCGAGCGGTGACCCGACGTCCATCGGCGCGGTCCTGTGGACGCGTGTGAGCCCGCCGGCCGGGCATCAGGCGCCGATCGCCGTCGCGTGGCGGGTGCTGGAGGGCCGCAAGGTCATCGAAAAGGGGCAAACCGAGGCACGCGCCAGCCGCGACTGGATGGTCAAGGTGGAGGCGCGCAAACTCAAGCCCGGCCGCGCGTACCGTTATCGGTTCGAGGCAGCGGGCGTGCAGTCACCTAAGAGGGGCAGGTCCGCACGCTGCCCAACGGCAAGACCGCCGACGTGGTGCTCGCGGTCGCGTCGTGCGCACTCCATCCCGGCGGGCTGTTCAACGCCTATCGCGCCATCGCCGACCTGCCGCGCGTCGATGCGGTCGTGCATCTGGGCGATTATCTCTACGAGTACGGGCCCGAGGGCTATGGAGCGGCGACCGGTAAGCGGCTGGGCCGCGTCCCGGAGTCGCCGCGCGAGATGACGACGCTGGCCGATTACTGGCTGCGCCATGCCCAGTATAAGCGCGACCCCGACCTGCAGGCGGCACACGCGCGCGCGGCGATGCCCGACGTCCCGATCGGCGCAATGATCGCCGCCATGAACGAGGAGGTGCTGTTCTGCGATCAGCGCGCGAAGGGGTACGTCCTGCTGACCCTGACGCGCGAGCACGCGCGGGCGGAGTTCCGGGCGGTGTCGACGGTGATCGCGAAACCGTTCACCGTCGCGACCATAGCGATGTACGAGGTGCGGGCGGGGGACGCGACTGTGGCGCTACGGCGGGTCTGATCGTCTCCTGACTCGGCGAAGAGAGTCTACGCAGCCAACGTGGCCTGCCATGACTCCGCCTGAGCGAGTGCTTTCGCGTCGTCGACGTCGATCCAGTCGAGGCCGCTGCAGTCCACGATCCGCGCCTTTTGCTGCGCGGCGAGGATACGCACTCCTTCCGTCAACGAAGGCGACGCGAGGGTCCTCAACGCATCGAACAAGGCGGGGCCGATTGCGAACACGCCCGTGTCGTGCGCGTCGTAGTCCGCCAGCCCCTTGCCCAGCGCAACGATGCGATCGCCAGCCGTCAACACGCGCGTGACGTCGTCATCGTCTACCCACGGGTGCTGCAACCGCCGGTCGATCCCGAGTCGCACCCCATCGCCCGCACCGACAGCTGCCACACGGGCATACAGCGAGGGAGAAACGAGGTGGTCGCACATCGCGAGCAGCGCGCCGTCGCCGTCGACCGCGTCCGCCGCGGCTAGCGCAGAGACGCCGTTGGGCAGCTCCGGATCTGGCGTGCGCACGATCTCCACTGCGAGTGGCAGGTGTGCGGCGGCAAGGTGCGCCTCGATCCGTGCCGCCTCGTAACCGAGCACGACGATCGCGCGCGTCATGCCTGCCCGCGCCAGCCCGGCGAGCGCATGATCGATCAGGGCCTTGCCCGCGACGGGGCAGAGCGGTTTGACCGGCGCGGCATCGCGCAGGCGACTGCCATGTCCGGCGGCGAGCAGAACCGCCGTGGTGATCATCAGGCGGCCTTGATGAACTCTTCGACGGCGATCTGCGCGAGATCGTCGGTCATCTGGTTGCGCGGATGCTTGCAGAAATAGGCCGACGCCGGATCGATCACGCCCTTGATCCCGCGGTCGCGCGCGATCTTGGCGCAGCGGATCATGTCGATCGCGACGCCTGCCGAATTGGGCGAGTCCTCTACCGACAGCCGCAGCTCCAGGTTCATCGGCACGCCACCGAACATCGAGCCTTCCATGCGCAGGAAGCAGACCTTGTTGTCGTTCTGCCACGGCACATAGTCGGACGGGCCGATATGCACGTTGTCGTCGTCCATCCGCTCCGCCGCCACTGATTGGACGGCCTCCGTCTTTGACACCTTCTTCGACGCCAGCCGCTTGTGGTTGGACATGTTGAGGAAGTCGGTGTTGCCGCCCGTGTTGAGCTGATAGGTCCGCTCCAGCTTGACGCCGCGCTTGGCGAACAGGTCCGTCAGCACGCGGTGGACGATGGTCGCGCCCAGCTGTGCCTTGATATCGTCACCGATGATCGCCACGCCGGCGTCCTCGAACCGCTTGGCCCAGACCGGGTCCGACGCGATGAAGACCGGGATGTTGTTCACGAAGGCGACGCCCGCCTCCAGCGCGCACTCGGCGTAGAACTCCGTTGCCTCCTGGCTGCCGACGGGGAGGTAGTTCATCAGCACGTCCGCGCCCGAGCGCTTCAGTTCCGCGACGACGTCTTCCTTGCTGGGCTGGTCACCGTCCGCGACCAGGAAGGTGCGGTCGTCCTTGAACTCGCTCATGTGATCGGCGACGCCGTCCAGCACCTTGCCCATCTTCACGACCGTGCCCGTCGCGGTGACGTTCGGCGCAAAAATCGCGGTGCAGTTCGGCTTGGCGAAGATCGCGTCCGCCACATCGGAGCCCACCTTGCGACGATCGACGTCCCATGCAGCCACGACCTTGATGTCCGACGGCTTGTAGCCCCCCATCTCCCAATGCATCAAACCGACATTGTCGTTGGACCCCTCTCGGTAATGCTCCAGCCCCTGGACGAGGCTGCTGGCGCAGTTGCCGATGCCGACCACGGCGACGCGGATGCTGGTCATTCGATATTCCCGATTACTAAGCGTAGAAGGAGGGGCGGTCGCCCTTGGATGAGGTGGCCGGTGCAGCGAAGCGGTGTTCGACGCGACGATGCCAGACCAGGCCGACGGCGGCGATGATGGTAAGCGGTACGATCTCGAACCACCAGAACAAGGTAGGTCGGCCGGCGATGCAGGCAAGGAAGATGGCGAGTACGCGAACATTCGCGGTCAGCAGCGACAGCAGACGCATCGGCGGAACCGCCTGGGTGGCATAATCCGCACCGAATCTTTCGGCTTGCGGGCTGGTCGCCAGAGCAATTTCGAACGGTCGCCCAAGCCGGCCGATGCTGCCGGCCAGCGCGTCGTACCAGCGGACCAGCGGGTTTGCCGATGGGGCCGGCGCGTCGACCTGTGCCACGCCTTTCAGCCGGCGATGGAAACGGGCGCGCTCGCCCTCGTACAGGCTCGACTGGACGCCGTGCGCGACACCGGCCGCGATCGCGAGCGCCCAGCCTCCTGGCGTACCGATCGCCGTTGCAAGCGCCAAATAGATCAAGACGAAGACGCCATGGTCACATACGCCATCCAGAAACCGGCCCAGCGCGCTGGCGGTCCCGGTCGCACGGGCGATCATGCCGTCGAGGCCGTCGGCGATCAGCCATCCGATCGACAGCAACAGGGCGATCAGCACCATGGCCGTGCCGCCCTGGACATAAGCCCAGGCGGCGGCGGCGCCGATCAGCAGTCCGACAACGGAGACCGCATTGGCAGGCACGCCAAAGCGCAGCGCAAGCGGAAGAAGCGAGCGGGCTGTGGGGTGAATGAACCAGCGGTTCGATGGGTCCTCGATCCGGCGATCGCGCGATCCATCCGGGGGAGGCGTTGTCATCAGGCCTTCTCATTGCGCGCGGCCAGCACCTTTTGCAAGGTAGCTGAACGGCTTTGCGCCCGGCGACCTCTATTAGGACGCCGATCAGGGTACGTTGCGGCCAAGTTCATCAAGCCAGACACGCGCGGTGCCGTCCGACGGTGCGCGCCAGTCACCCCGCGGCGACACGGCGCCGCCCGCCGATACCTTTGGCCCGTTGGGCAGCGCGGAACGCTTGAACTGGCTGCCGGCGAAGAACCGGTGCAGAAACCGCTCGAGCCAGAGCTTGACCGTCGGCAGGTCATAGGCTGTCCGTGCGTTGGGCGGAAAATCGAGCGGCCAGCGGCCGGCATCGATGTCGCGCCAGGCGTGCCAGGCGAGAAACGCGATCTTCGACGGCGCAAGGCCGTGGCGGATGACGTAATGCGCGAAGAAGTCGTTGAGCGCATAGGGACCGACCTTCTCTTCCGTGCTCTGCATCGCGCCTGACGCGTCGGCGGGGACGAGTTCGGGCGAAATCTCCTGCGCCAGGATGGCGTCGAGGACTGCATCGGTAGCTACGTCATACTGGTCGGTGCGGATGCACCAGCGGATCAGGAACTGGATCAGCGTCTTGGGCACGCC
>NZ_JAQGLJ010000008.1 GCF_028292945.1 Sphingomonas bacterium
GAATTGGCGAACAGCGCGGTGGCGAGCGGTTGCAGCGCGAGGCCGACGCGAAACTTCTTCGCCATGTCGGCTTCGGACGAATAGTCGAGATTGACCTGCACCGTGCAGGTCCGAAGCATCATGTCGAGGCCAAGACTGCCGACCCGCGGCATGTGGTTGCGCATGATGACGTAGCGGCCCTTGGGCATCACCGGCAGCTCGGCGCGGGTCTTGTCGGGCCACATGCCGAGACCCAGGAAGCCGAGGCCGAGCCGGTCGCCCACCGCCTTGACCTGATCGAGGTGCCGGCCGGTCTCGGCGCATGTCTCGTGCAGGTTTTCGAGCGGCGCGCCCGACAGCTCGATCTGCCCGGCCGGCTCAAGGCTGACCGACCCGTCCGCGCCGGACAGCGCGATGACCTTTCCGTCCTCGAGCACCGGCGTCCAGCCGAACTCGGTCAGCGCCATCAGCAGGTCGCGAATGCCGCCGGGCTCGTCGTAGCTTGGCGCGTGGTGATCGGCCTGCTTGTAGACGAACTTCTCATGCTCGGTGCCGATCCGCCAGCGCTCCGCCGGCTTTTCGCCGCGCGCGAAACTGGCGATCAGCTGGTCGCGCGACTCGATGATCGGCGAGTTCGGCTTTGCAACGGTTTTCGTCGTCATGCGCCGCGCCTTACGCGCGGGCGCGGGGGCGGGCTAGGGGGGTGGTGAGGATCGGAGAGGACGAGTGGGAATGGCGGCTAACGCCCAGTAGCGGACATTCCTTCGGGCCGATACGATCCTGTGATGGAACGGCTAGTCGGGTTTGTTATAGTGGCAGCAACGGTGGTCCCAGTGTGCCTTGGGCCGCTGGCCATCTTGCCTCGTTCGCTCGGGTCGAATGCTGTTGCCTTCGCGGTATCCGCGAGCATTTTTGCGGCATTGACCTTCGTCGGTAGTGGGCTTGTGGGGCCGGTTGATATGCGGCCCATGATCTTCTGGCTCGCAGTGATCTGCGTCGCGCATACGATTTGGTTCTTTTGGAAGGTACGGCCCGCTCGACGGGCACGGAACGTCCGCTAACTACCAATTGCGGTCATTCACGTGCGCCAGTCGCCCGCCGCGGCCATCCACAGGCTGACCGCCGCCGCCGCCGCCGTGTCAGCGCGCAGGATGCGCGGGCCGAGGCTGATGCCGATCGCCTGCGGCAGCGCGCGGATCGCCGCGCGTTCTTCGTCGTCGAATCCGCCTTCCGGCCCGATCAGCACCGCAGCCGGACCCGCATGCGCGCGCATCGCGTCGAACGCGGGGACTCCGCCGGTCTCGTCGGCGAAGAACAACGCCCGTTCCGCCGGCCAATCGCGGAGCAGCGCGGGGAGCTTCACCGGCTCGGCCAGCTGTGTCAGCGTGGTGCGGCCGCATTGCTCGGCCGCTTCGATCAGGTGCGCGCGGAGGCGGTCGGCGTTGGGCTTGTCCACCACCGTGCGGCGCGTCACCACCGGCACGAGCCGCGCGACGCCCAGCTCGCACGCCTTTTCCGCCAGCCAGTCGACGCGGCCCTTCTTCAACGGCGCGGCGCATAGCCACAGGTCGGGGACGGTTTCGCGGGGGCGCAACAACTCGGTCACGTTGAGGGTCAGGTCGCGCTTGCCGACGCTCGCGACGGTGGCGAGCCATTCGCCGGTGCGGTCGTCGAACAATTTCACGGGATCGCCGACCTTCAGCCGCATCACCTGCGCCAGATAATGCGCGGGCGGTCCGTTCAGCGACAGCGGACCGGGCGTCAGCGCGTGGTCGACGAACAGCCGGGGCGTCGACTGCGGCGGCCAGGCGGGCGTGGCGACCATCAGACGCGCCTTCGCTTGCGCCGCCAGCGGCGGATCAGGATGAAAATGACGGTCAGGACCAGCGCCGCCGCGACCGCCGCGACCGCAACGGTGCCCGCGACGCGCAGGATCGCCCAGAACAGCGCCTCGATGAAACGGCCGACCGCGACCGACAGGCCGATCATTCCAGTGCAACCATAGCCATGCAGCGCGGGTAGCGTTTGCCCGCCGCCGATGCCAGCATCCCCGTCATTCCCGCCTTCGCGGGAATGACGGAGGAGTCTAGATGCCCGGCATGACAGACACACCGACCGTTCCCGACACCGAACACCCCGGCATGATCGGCCTGCTGCCCGACAAGCTGCGCGGACTCGCCCTGCTTGCCCGGTTCGATCGTCCCATAGGCTGGTGGCTGCTGTTCTGGCCGTGCGCCTGGGGCGTGGCGCTGGCGGGGGGAGCCTTCGAGCGGTGGCAGCTGCTGGCGTGGCTGCTGCTCGGCAGCATCGCCATGCGCGGTGCGGGGTGCGTCTATAACGACATCGTCGACCGCGATCTCGACGCGCAGGTGGCGCGGACGCGGGCGCGGCCGATCCCGAGCGGGCTGGTGTCGGTGCGCGCGGCTTGGGTCTGGCTCGCCGCGCTGAGCCTAGTCGGGCTGGTCGTGCTGCTGCAGCTGCGCCCGA
Organism: Sphingomonas bacterium; assembly: GCF_028292945.1. Taxonomy (GTDB): domain Bacteria; phylum Pseudomonadota; class Alphaproteobacteria; order Sphingomonadales; family Sphingomonadaceae; genus Sphingomonas. Next base: position 2,467 of record NZ_JAQGLJ010000008.1, read on the forward strand.
CCGCCGCCGCCGTGGCGGTGGTGAGCCTGGCGCTGGTCGCCGCCTATCCATTCATGAAGCGGGTTACCTGGTGGCCGCAGGCGTGGCTGGGGCTGGTGTTCTCGTGGGGCGCACTGGTCGGCTGGGTCGAGGTGACGGGCGGCTTCGCGCTCGCCGCCGCTCTGCTCTACGCGGGCTCGGTGGCGTGGGTGATCGGCTATGACACGATCTACGCGCTGCAGGATCGCGAGGACGACGCGCTGGTCGGCGTGCGGTCGTCGGCGTTGCGCATGGGGCGGCATGTGCGCCTCGGCGTGGCGCTGTTCTATGTAATGGCACTGGCGCTGTGGGCCGGAGCGCTGTGGCAGATCCGCGCTGATCCCTTGGCACCTGTGGCGCTGGTGCCGGCCGCCTGGCACCTGCTGTGGCAGGCGGCGACGCTGCGACCCCAGGAGGACGGCAACGCGCTGCATAGGTTCCGGTCGAACCGCTTCATCGGGCTGCTGGTGATGCTGGCGTGCGTGGTGGTGGGGACCTAGCGCGCGGAGCGTCGCGAGCCTAAGTCGCCTCGATGCTGACCCCCGACCAGGCGCGTGATCGCGCCGCCGATCTCGTCGCCCGGGCCATCCGCGCCGGCGCCGATGCCGCCGATGCGGTGTTCGCCGCCGATGCCTCGCTCGACGTCTCGGTGCGCCTCGGCAAGCTGGAGGATGTCGGCCGCTCCGAAGGCCACGAGCTTGGCCTGCGCGTTTTCGTCGGCCAGCGCTCGGCGAGCGTGTCGACCGCCGACCTCGATATCGGCACCGACGCATTGATCGCGCGCGCGGTGGCGATGGCGCGCGAGGCACCCGAAGATCCGTGGGCCGGCCTCGCTCCCGCCGACCGGCTGCTGCACGGCGATCCGCCGCAGCTCGACCTCGACGATCTGGCAAATGGGAGCGGCGCGGCCGAGCCCGCCGAGCTGAAACTGCTGGCGCTCGAGGCGGAGGACGCCGCGCGCGCCGTGCCGGGCGTCACCAACTCCGAAGGCGGCGGCGCGTCGGCATCGCGCGGGGTCTGGGCGCTGGCGACGTCGACCGGCTTCGCGCACGCCTATGCCACCACCGGCTACGGCCTGTCGGCGAGCGTGCTGGCGGGCGAAGGCGCGGGCATGGAGCGCGACTATGCGCACCACGCCGCGCGCCGCCGCCACCATCTCGACGCCCCCGCCGATATCGGCGCGCGAGCGGGCGCACGCGCCGTGGCGCGCCTGAATCCGGCCAAGGTAGCGAGCGGGCCGATGCCGGTCGTGTTCGACCCGCGCGTCGGCGCGTCGCTGCTCGGCCATCTGATCGGCGCGATCACCGGCGGCGCGATCGCGCGCAAGACCAGCTTCCTGCTCGACGCGCTCGGCACGGCGGTGTTCGCGGCCGGCGTCAGCGTACAGGACGACCCGCACCGCCCGCACGGCCTGCGCTCGCGCCCCTTCGATGGCGAGGGGCTGCCGGTGTCGCCGATGGCGATCGTCAGCGAGGGCGTGCTGGAGACGTGGCTGCTCGAGACCGCGTCCGCACGTCAGCTGGGCCTGTCGCCAACCGGTCATGCCGCGCGCGGCGTCAACGGCGCACCGGGCGTGTCGACGTCGAACCTGTACATGGCCCCCGGTCGCGAGCCGGTCGCGACGCTGCTCGCCGACATCGCCGACGGGGTCTACGTCACCGAGCTGATCGGGATGGGCGTCAACGGCACGACCGGCGACTACAGCCGCGGCGCGGCAGGGTTTCGCATCGTGCGCGGCGAGATCGCCGGGCCGGTGTCGGAGTTCACGATCGCGGGCAATCTGCTGGAGATGTATCGCGCGCTCACACCCGCCAATGACCTCCAGTTCCGCTACGGCATCAACGTGCCGACGATCCGCGTCGACGGGATGACCATTGCCAGCGGGTGACCTGCTCGACGCGGTGACGGCGATCTGCGCCGAGGCCGGCGCGCTGGCGCTGGGGCGGTGGCGGGGCGATTACGGGCGCGGCACCAAGGCGGACGGCTCGCCGGTAAGCGAGGTCGATCTCGCCGTCGATGCCCTGCTGCACGAGCGGCTGACCGCGCTGTTGCCCGAGGCCGGCTGGCTGTCGGAGGAGACTGCCGACGCGCCCGACCGGCTCGCGAAGCGGCGCGTGTGGGTGGTCGACCCGATCGACGGCACGCGCGCCTATATGCAGGGCCGCGACGGCTGGTGCGTTTCGGTCGCGCTGGTGGAGGACGGGCGCGCGGTGCTGGGCGTGCTCGACGCGACCGCGCGCGGCGAGGTGTGGCGGGCAGGCGTCGGGCAGGGGGCGTGGCGGGGCGACGAGCGGCTGCACGCGAGCGACCGCACGCAGCTCGACGGCGCACGCATTCCCGCCGTGGCCCTCCCCAAGGCGGATCGGCTGTTCGCTTGCGTCACCCAACCCAACTCCATCGCGCTTCGCATCGCCATGGTCGCCGCCGATCAGGCCGACCTCGTCGCGACACTCCGCTGGGGCGCGGAATGGGACATCGCCGCCGCCGCGTTGATCGCGAGCGAAGCCGGCGCGCGGGTGACGGACGCGTTGGGCCTGCCGCTCCAGTTCAACAAGCCGAGACCGCAGGCGTTCGGGGTACTCGCAAGTGCTCCGGGCCTGCACCGCGCGGCGGTGGCGCACCTGGCGGAGCGAGCAGGACGGTTGGCGAGCGTGGTCTAGCGCAACGGTCGCATGATCTTCAGCACGCGCGTAGCGACCGCACGACCAATCTCCTCGCCGGCTTCGTTTGAAAACCGGTAATGCACACCGCCAAGCGTGCGTGATAGGCTGACCTGCCGCACCCAGTCGTCGAAGGTGGGCATGCGCATCACGACCGCATCCGGGATCGACTCTGACGCGACCACCACACCGCCCGGCGGAGCGTCACCGACCTCGGCTGCGAGCATCGTCGCCGCGACCGCTGCGTAGCCGCAATGTCCGCACGGATATTCGGGATGGTTGGGCGTGTTGATGAACGGCAGCCAGCCCGGATCGGGCACGGTCGCCGGATTGCCGTCATCCTCCGCGTTGCGGATCGCGGTGATCGGCCGCCAGAAATTATAGTGCATCTTGGCGTCCACCATCGCCAGTCTTTCGTCATATTCGGCGATCCACTGCCGCGCGAGCATGCGCGCGTTCTGCACGGTGCTCCGACCCGGCATGTCGGCGATGTAGCGCATCATCGGCATCAGATTGGGCGTGATGCGATACCGCGCCATCAGCGTCTGATGCGCGGTGCGCTCGGTGGACTGCCTGCCGCCCAGCCGCTTCACCTCGTTCAGGTGGCTGGCATAGCGGTCGGACGCGAGCGCCGGCGGCGGGCCGGGCCGTACCGCGTCGATTCGGCCGATCACCCAGGGCTTCAGCGCCTGGTTGTAGGGTTCGAACACCGGCAGCGACGCGCCGACCCAGGTGCCGGGGCGCGTGAACGGGCGATAGGCCTTCTGGATCACCGTGGTGTCCAGCCCGACATGGGTGAGCGCGAGTACGGCAGCGGCCGCGCCCACCGCCTCGCCGGCGGATTTGCTCTCAGCCGAATCCGGCAGCGCCGCGATCGCAAAGGCGGCGTTCTCGACGATGCGGGCCTTCTTGTCGGGGTAGCAGCCGACCAGCGCGTCGCGCGCGGCCGCGATCACGGCGGCATCCAGCGATGCTCCGCGCCTGGCCGCAGCCATGCCCAGAAAGCTGGCGTAGCGGTGGTCGATCGCGTTGGCGGCCTCGAACATCGCGATTGCCATCTTGGAGCTGGCGAGCCCCGCCTCCGGCGCGTCGCCCGCGCCCGGCTCCAGCTTGACGGCGTACTCGGCCCAGTCGATCACCACATCAGCCCGTACCGGCGCGCTCGCCAACAGCGCGGCCGCCGCCGCCAACAGCCTGATTTCCATGTCCCATGTCCCGCCCGTCGCGACGCGAGATTATCGGCCTCAAGCCCCGGGTTATTGGACGGAAGCGACATCCATAGGGTCAGGAATGGCCGGCGTCATCGCGGTACTTCATCTCCAGATATCGGCCCCTGGTCTGCAGCTGATCCAGGTCCGCCGCCGCGAGGCGCTCCGTCATGTCCCCGATGCCGCGTTCGATCAGTTTCAGGCCGTCGACCAGTTCCGCGTCGGGGGTGCGCCCGTTGCGTTCCACCGTGCGCAGGTTCGCGGGGACGCGCTCGTAATCCTTGATGAACGCGGGCAGTTGTTCGCCGACCAGCTTACGGACTTCGTAGGCGGCGTCGGTCTCGTCATCGACGCGCGCGAGTTGCGGGGAGAGCTGCTCCAGCCGCTGACTGATGCTGTCGACCAGCCGCACCGCGGGGGCGGGGAGGGCGGGGCGCTGTGCCTCCAGCCAGCGTTCGGTCTGCGCGGGGAGGGTCTTGAGGTCGGTCTGGCGGAGCTTCTCCTCGGTCGGCGGCCTCGCGGCCGGCGCCAGCGCGATGGCCAGCGTTACCGCGACCAGCAGCATCATCACCGCCAAAAACCCGAGCACCCCCAAGCCGCCGATCACACCGCCCAAGATCGCGGCGGCGATAAGGATCGCCGCATCCGCAGCCGCGATCAGCGCCAGCCGCCTGCCGACGCCGGTCGCCTTGCGCGCGATGCGCTTGCGGTGAACCCGCACCTGCTGGCCGTAATCGCCCGCGATCCGCTCCATCGAGGCGCGCGCGCGGGCGATCTGGTCGTCGACGTCGCTCACCGCTTAAACCGCCTCGAGCTGGAACTGCGCGGGGGACGGTCCGCCAACCTTGCCTTGCGCCGCACCTTCCGCGCGGGCGATATAGCCCTTAGACTTCTCCACCTCCGCGCCCAACGACGTGACGGTCACCTTCATCGAGTCGAGCGCCTTCAATTTGAACGTGTCGATCGCGTCCATCGTGTCGTAGATGTTCTGGAACGCGCGCTGCAGCGTCTCCAGCGGAATCGTCGCCGACGCCGCCTGCTCGTGGATGCGCGCGGTGTTGTCCTTGAGCAGCTTGCCGGTCGAGTCGATGATGTTCGCAGTCGTGGTGTTGAGCTGCGTGATCTGCTCCAGCACCAGCTTCTGGTTGGTCAGCGCCGACGCGACGGTGACGGCGGTGCGCAGCGCCGAGACGGTCGTCGTCGACGCGCGGTCGACGCCCTTCACCAGCTCGACATTGTTCTTCTTGACCAAATCGAGCGCCAGATAGCCCTGCACCGTCACCGCCATCTGCGTCAGCAGGTCCTGCGTGCGCTGGCGGGTGTAGAACAGTGCCGTCTCGCGGATCGCCTTGGCCTTGGCGGGGTCGGTCGCGTCGAGTTCGAGCGCCTTGTCCTCCAGCCGCTGATCCATCGTCTTGGACAGGTGGATCATCTGTTCCAGCTTGCCCATCGAGGCCCACAGGTTCGCGCGTTCGGTGTCGATGGCGGCATTGTCCATCAACAGCTCGTCCTTGCCGGAGGCGAGGCCCTTCAGGATCGAGCTGATGTGCGTCTGGCTCGATTTGTAGGTGTCGAAATAATTGCGCATCTTGTTGCCGAACGGGATGATCCCGAACAGCTTCTGCGGCGCGGTGAGGTTGCCCTTCTTGCCGGGATCGAGGTCTTCCACCACCCGGCGCAACTGGGCCAGGTCCTTGCCGACGCCGCCTTCCTGATCCATCGCGCGGATCGGGCGGTCGAGGAAGCGGTTGGACTGGCCCGCGGCGTCGCGGATCTCCTTTTGCCCCATCGCGGTGATCGCATCGACGCGGCGGCCGAATTCCGGGCTGTTGACGTCCTGCGCGATCAGCTCGCTGACAAACTGGTCGACACGCTCGTCCAGCTTCGTCTTGGCGTCCGACGACACCGGCACCAGCCCCGCCGCCTTCGTCGCCTGAACGACGGGCACGGGATCGGGCGGGGTCAGCGTCAGCGTCGGTTCGGCGGTCAGCGTCTCGGTGGTGGTCGCCATCTCGTGTCCAGCTCCAGCTCGTAATCGGCGCCACCTTAGGGCTTGGCGAACCGATCGCAAAGTGTGTTGTAAAGGTAAGACGGTAAGTGCGACCCTTTTTGCCGAGTGGCCGTCATCGGGTGGAACGAAGCGATCAAATCGCGGGTTGTTCGGCCGGTAACCCACTCTATTAAAAGGAAACATTGATGCAGATCAAGTTCGCCGGCGCAGCGCTAGCGCTCGCTTTCGCCGCTCCCGGATTGGCCCAGACCCCTCCACCGCCTCCTCCGCCCGAGGCGAGGACCAGCGCCATGCCCTATGTCATGGCCGCGGGCATGTCCGATCAGTACGAAATCCAGTCGAGCCGCATCGCCGTGAAGAAGTCGCCCAATGCGCGGACGCGGCGTTACGCGGCCATGCTGATCCAGCATCACAACAAGACCACGGCCGCGACGACGAGGGCGGCGATGCGCGCCCGGCTCGCACCGCCGGCGCCGATGCTCGACCCGCGCGCCGCGCCGTCGCTGGCGGAGTTGAACGCCGCGTCGCCCGCCGACTTCGACCGCGTTTACTTCGGCCAGCAGGTGCCCGCGCATCAGGCGGCTCTGGATCTGCACAGCAGCTACGCTGCCAATGGCGACGCCGCCCCGCTGCGGGCGACGGCGCGTACGGCGGTGCCGGTCGTGCGCAAGCACCTGACCGACGCGCAAAGGATGATGAACGGCATGCCCGGCCACAACATGTCGCGCATGTAAGAGGTCGCGACTAGGCCAGCTTGAAGGGCGCGGAATCGAGAGGTTCCGCGCCCGTTCGCGTGCCTGCTCTTCCCGCATCGCACCATTTCGTCTATGCGCGCCGACGAAACGCCGCGGGATCGCCCGCCCCAGCCCAGGAAAACCCATGAACCTCCGCAACGTGGCGATCATCGCCCACGTCGATCACGGCAAGACCACGCTCGTCGACCAGCTCTTTCGCCAGTCCGGCACGTTCCGCGACAACCAGCGCATCGAAGAGCGTGCGATGGATTCGAACGACCTGGAAAAGGAGCGCGGGATCACGATCCTGGCCAAGTGCACCTCGGTCGAGTGGCACGGGACCAACGGCGACACCCGCATCAACATCGTCGACACGCCCGGCCACGCCGACTTTGGTGGCGAGGTGGAGCGCATCCTGTCGATGGTCGACGGCGTGATCCTCCTGGTCGACTCGGCAGAGGGCGCGATGCCGCAGACCAAGTTCGTGACGGGCAAGGCGCTGGCGCTGGGGCTGCGGCCGATCGTCGTCGTTAACAAGGTCGATCGCAGCGACGCGCGCATCCAGGAAGTGCTGGACGAGGTGTTCGACCTGTTCGTCAGCCTGGAGGCGTCCGACGAGCAGCTCGACTTCCCGGTGCTCTACGCATCCGGGCGCAACGGCTATGCCTCGACCGATCCCGATGCCCGCGAGGGCACGCTGACGCCGATGTTCGAGACGATCGTCAACCACGTGCCGCCGCCCAGCGCGGATCCCGACGGCCCGTTCAAGTTCCTGGTGACGCTGCTCGATCGCGACAATTTCCTGGGTCGCATCCTGACAGGGCTGGTGTTCTCGGGTTCGGTCAAGACCAACATGCCGATCCATGCGCTCGATAACGACGGCAAGATCGTCGAGACCGGCCGCGCGTCCAAGATCATGGCGTTTCGCGGGCTGGAGCGCGTGCCGGTGGACGAGGCGAGCGCGGGCGACATCATCTCGATCGCGGGCCTGGCGACCACGACGGTGTCGAACACGATCTGCGACCCCAGTGTCACCGATCCGCTCCATGCCCAGCCGATCGACCCGCCGACGCTGTCGATGCGCTTTGCCGTCAACGACAGCCCGATGGCCGGGCGCGAGGGCAGCAAGGTGACGAGCCGCATGATCCGCGATCGCCTGTTCCGCGAGGCCGAGTCCAACGTCGCGATCAAGGTGACCGAAGCCGCCGACCGTGACAGCTACGAGGTCGCGGGCCGTGGCGAGCTGCAGCTGGGCGTACTGATCGAGACGATGCGCCGCGAGGGCTTCGAGCTCGGCATCAGCCGTCCCCGCGTGCTGTTCGGCGAGGACGAGGACGGCAAGAAGACCGAGCCGTACGAGACCGTCATCATCGACGTCGACGAGGAGTATTCGGGCACGGTCGTCGAGAAGATGGCGATCCGCAAGGCCGAGCTGACGGACATGCGGCCGTCGGGCGGCAACAAGACGCGCATCACCTTCTCCGCGCCCAGCCGCGGCATGATCGGCTATCACGGCGAGTTCCTGTCCGACACGCGCGGCACCGGGATCATGAACCGGCTCTTCGAGAAATACGGGCCGCACAAGGGCCAGATCGAGGGCCGCAAGAACGGCGTGCTGATCTCCAACGGCAGCGGCGAGGCCAACGCCTATGCGCTCGGCTTCCTGGAGGAGCGCGGCATCCTGATGGTGGCGCCCGGCGACCCGCTGTACGAGGGCATCATCATCGGCGAGAATGCCAAGACGGACGACCTTGAGGTCAATCCGATGAAGGCCAAGCAGCTGACGAACTTCCGCGCGAGCGGAGGCAAGGACGACGCGATCCGGCTGACCCCGCCCAAGAAGCTGACGCTGGAACAGGCGATCGCCTATATCGACGACGACGAGATGGTCGAGGTGACGCCCAAGTCGATCCGCCTGCGCAAGCGCTTCCTGGACCCGCACGAGCGCAAGAAGGCGGGGCGGCAGAAGCAGGCGGCCTGAGCAAGGGATCAGGCGCTTTCTCTAGAGCGCCATCCCGTGCAATGCTCGATTCCTAGGGTCTCGGGTGAAATCACGAAGGCCGCTCACGCAGGCGCAGATTAGGAACGAGGCGAAAGCATTGCTCGGGTCGGAGCCGGGTGGATTGCGTTAGAGCGTCGTGCTTAGCCGGATTCGTGAGGTCAGTCCCGATACACCTCGCAACAGCATTCGTGGAGCGACGTTTACACTCTCGGGATGATCCGTCGGTCATCAAGGTATCGCGGGGATTTTATCGCCTTCGTGCATTGATGGAAGAAGCGATACGAGAGGGTTGAGGAGACGTTCAAGTCGGTCCGTCTGCGCATGCCGATCCTCGACCCGCACGAGCGCAAGCGTGCGGGTCGCCGGAAGCGAGCCGCCTACATCAGTGTTAGCGAAGACGAGGCGAAAACTTACCTAGACGACCTCATCGAGCAGGTGCTCGGCGGCCACAAGGTGGTAATCACTCGTGGTACGGAGCCGGTGGTGAGGCTGGTGCGCGAGAAAGCGGGCGGCGTGGCCGCGTAGGTGGTGGAGTCGCCTGTCAGGCCGTGATCGGCTGCCCCATCGTTAGCGTCTTGCCGCGCGTGATGATCACCACATCGCCCAGCTTTACCACCCCAAACAGCTTCTTCGCAAAGGCGACTGGCACGCCGATGCAGCCGTGCGTGGCATAGCCCCACTCGACTTCCGCGCCATGAACGGAGATGCCGTCGTTGGTCAGCCGTAGCATGTAGGGCATGGGCGAGCCGTAGATGCTGGAGACGTGAACCGCGTCCTTCTCCGTGATCGGGAAATGCCCGAGCGGTGTTGGCTTGTCGTTATCGCCGTACAGGATCGCGGTCGCGCCGATCTCGTGCCCGTCACGAAACACGGACAGCACCTGCGCCTCAAGATCGACGGTGATGATCAAAGGTCCCGTGACCCCTCGCGTTTCGTCCCAATGGTGCTCGCCGAATTTCAGTGGACCAGAAATCGGCAGCACGCTTCTGACGACCAGCGGCGCCGGCGTGGGCGATGGCTTGGGCGCGGGGCGGGACACCGTAGCCATGCGAACCGGCTCGGGCACCGCCACCACGACCGTTGCAGGGGGCACTGTCCGGTTGGCGAACGCCAGAATGCCTAAGCCGGCGCCTATCACCAGCACGGCTATCGCGAGAAGGCGAGGGAGGGAGAGCGAGTTCATCGCGCAAGCCTAACGCCTGGCGGTTAAGATCGCGCGACCGAGGATCTTGCTCGTCCAAGAGATCGGGCGAGGTGTCGATCAATTCGCCCATCAGCCGGGTGGCAGTCATCGGGCGAGCTTCATGATGACCGCCCATTGCGCATCGCCGACCGGCGAGACCGACAATCGCGACTGACGCAGCACGACCATGTCGGCGAGCGCGGGCGTTGCTTTCATCGTCGCCAATGTGACCGGGCGGGGCAGGGGAGCACCCGGTTCGATCCGGACCGAGACCCAGCGGCCATCGTCACCATCGGGTTGCGCGCCCCGCACGATCCGCACGACGCCCACCGCCGCCTTCTGCGGTCCGCTATGATAGATCAGTGCCTCGTCACCCACCGCCATCTCGCGCAGGTGCTTCGCGGCGGCTGGGTTGCGGACGCCATCCCATTCGGTGCCGCCGTCGCGGACCAGGTCGGTCCAGCCGTACGAGGCCGGTTCGCTCTTCAATAGCCAAAAGGCCAGGTCCGCCTCCTAAACAGTAGCTTAACGTCTCATTCCACGCCCGTTCAGCGCGAATCGGGCAGAGCATGCAACAAGGTCGCGGCGATGTCCGTTCTTTAGTCCTCGACCGAGTGTAACGAGTAGGAGGTCATCATGACGGGACTGATCAAGAAGGCGGTACTGGGCGGTGCCCTGGCGGTGAGCACGCTAGTGGCGGTGGCGCCCGCCGAAGCGCAATATTATCGCGATCGTCGCCATCGCGGCGGTGACGCGGCGGGTGCCGCAATCGTCGGTGGCATCATCGGCTTGGGCCTCGGCGCGGCGATCGCATCCAGCGGCAATCGCGGTGGGTACTACGATCGCGGTTATTACAATGGCGGACCGCGCGGCTATTACAACAACAGCTACAACAACTATTACCAGCAGCCGTACAGCTACTACAATCAGCACGACTATCAGCAGCGGTGCTGGACCGAGCGGCGCTATGACCCGTATGTCGGACGTCGCGTTCGCGTGCGGATCTGCCAATAAGCCGATCTGCGCTTAAGGCATGAGGGCGGCGCGGGGAGCGATCCTCGCGCCGCTTTTTTGTGGCCGTGGCGGCGCGAGCGCGGCTAAGAGCCGGCAATGACCGACACGCCTCCGGACCATCTGTCCTCCGACCCGCGCAGCCCCTTTTTCAACCAGGAAGCGTTGGAGCGCGGCATCGGCATCCGCTTCAAGGGTGCCGAACGCAAGGACGTGGAAGAGTATAGCTTGCCCGAGGGCTGGATTCGCGTCGCACTGGGCAAGAAGGTCGACCGGCAGGGGCGGCCGTTGACGATCAAGCTCTCCGGCCCGGTCGAGGCATGGTTCGAGCGGCCCGCAGCGGGTCCGGAGGGCGAACCGCTGGAGGACTGATCAAGGGTTCGGCTACGCGCTCTGCGGCCGAACGTCGCTCACCCGATCGGCGCGAACGGGCGCGGTAAGGGAAATAACCGTGGCGGTCAGCGCGAAGCTGATCGCGGCCAATTTCATGGCGTGCAACATGCCAAAACCCCCCGGTTCCTGCTTGGGGTTGCTCGTAAGCGGACAGGTACGGCAACACTACTTACAAAAGCCGTTAGGGTTTGCCGGGATAAAGCACTTCGCCAGGGAAGGCTGAACCGGCGACGTGCTACAATCATCGAGTTCCAGGGCGGCAGCGCAGGCTGTGGTGTTCGCCCGTGGGCGGGGCCAGCGCGGCCTGGTAGCCGAGCTTCGGTTTACCTAGTGGACGAACCGCGCCACGACGTCCCGGTACGAGCGGCTGACCTTTACGCTGCCGCCTGAGTTCAGGATCAGGAAACATTCGCCGTTGGTGTGCGGCTTCACCTGCTTGACCAAATCCAGGTTGACGATCGTCGAGCGATGGACGCGCTGGAAACGGCGCGGGTCGAGGCGCTTCTCCAGGTCCTTCATCGTCTCGCGCAGCACCAGCGAATTGTCGCCAGTCTTGATCACCATGTAATCGCCCGCCGCCTCGATCAGTTCGATCGTGTCGATATCGACGCGAAAGATCTGGCCCTGGTCCTTGATGTTGATGATCTTTTCGAACCGGTTGGCGGCGAGCTCGCCGCCGCCGGAGTGCGCATCCCCTGCCAGGTCGGCCGCCGCCTCGGGCGCGTGCTCGGCGAGCGCATCCTTGAGCATCGCCGCTTCGCCGACGCTGTGCTTCTCGCTCAGCCGCTGGCGGACGCGGTCCATCGTGTCGGCAAGGCGCGCCTCGTCCACCGGCTTCATCAGGTAATCCACCGCCTGCGCCTCGAATGCGCGCAGCGCATGATCGCCATAGGCGGTGACGAAGACGAACAAGGGCGGCTCCACCTCCAGCATTCCCGACACCACGGAGAAGCCGTCGAAGCCGGGCATCTGGATGTCGAGAAAGACGAGATCGGGCTTGTGCGTCTTGATCGAGCGGATCGCCTCGCGGCCGTTGATGCATCGGTCGACGATCTCGACATCGTCGAACCGCTGCAGACGAAGTTCAAGTCCCTGGGTGGCGAGCGACTCGTCGTCGACGAGGATGGTGCGGATGGTCATGCTGCCTCGCTTGGTGAGCTGGTCCGTTGCGTGTCTTCCAGCTGAAACGGGATCTCGATCGCCACCGCGAACCCGCCTTCGGGTGTCGAGCGGGTCACGAAGCGCTGGTCGGGCCCAAAGGCCTGTACCAACCGCTCCCTGATGTTGGGCAGCCCGACGCCGGTGGACAGGCTGGGCAGCGCCGCTCCCTCGCGCAACCCCGGTCCGGTGTCGGACACGGTGATCTGCACGCGATCTCCGGCGAGCCGCACCTCGATGCAGATATCGGCGCCCTCTTCCTGCGGCGTGACCGCGTATTTGATCGCGTTCTCGACCACGGGTTGAAGCAGCAGCGAGGGCAGGCGCGCGCGCTCGGCTGCGGGATCGATGTCGAACTTGGGGCGTAGCCGGGCCTCGAAGCGCATCTTCTCGATCTCGAGGTACAGCTTCAGCGTCTCGACCTCCTGCGCCACGGTGACATGCGCAGTCGGTTCATTGGCCAGCGTGTAGCGCAGGAACGAACTCAGCCGCGACAGCATCGCGTTGGCGCGATCGGTCTGTTTCAGCAGCACCAGCGTCGAGATCGAGTTCAACGTGTTGAACAGAAAGTGCGGGTTTAGCTGATAGCGTAGCATCGCCAGTTGCGCGGACGACGCCTGCATCTCCAGGTCGCGCATCTGGTCGATCTGCTCCTCGACCAGGATGTAGAAGTTGATTCCGAAGTAGAGTGCCGACCAGCCCGCGAGCACGGTGAAGCAGATGTAAAATGCGCTGATGAACTGCGCCAGCGAGACCCCCGGCGCAAGATTGCGCAGCGAGATGAACGAAAACGCAAAGGCAACCAGAAACGCGTAGATGAGCGTCGCCCCGAGCAGCGTCGCGACGGTCAGCACGACACCGGCCACGCGGGGCATGCGCCGGTAATAGCCGTACAGCGTCGACAGCAGCAGTGTCAGGCAATAGCCCAGGATCGCTTCGATCAGCACCGGCACGACGACGTCCATCGACGGCCCGCCCGAGATCGATGCCGCCTCCCGAACGATCAGATAGCCACCCCAGCCGACGGCCTGCAGCGTCCAGAACGCGCGGCCCTTGTCCTCGAAGAACGGCCGGACGTTGAGCGGCGGGTGTTGACGGGGGGCGAGGGAGGCCATCGGTGGGCCGGGTATAGGCGGCGGCGGCGCGGGGCGGAAGGGCGGAGACACGCCTGCCGTCCAGACGCGAAAAGGGCCGCCGTTCCCTGAAGAACGACGGCCCCTCGATGATCGGGTCGGATCAGAAGCCGATGGTGATCGTGCCGCTGACGGTGCGTGGCGCACCGATCTGGACGTTCGGTGGGTTGCCGTAGCCGGACACCGCGCCCGTCGTTGCACTGCTGTTGATGACCTGGTTCAGGCCGCCGCCGAAACCGCCGACATAGAACTGGTCGAACAGGTTGTAGACGTTGAGCTGGAAGTGGGTCCGCGCCAGTCCGAACCGCTCCAGGCTGTAGCGCGCGTCGAGGTTCACCAACCAATAGGCCGGCGTCTTGGCGGGGAAAAGCTGCGTCGTGGCCGTGCCGACCAGCGCAACGACCGGCAGGTTGGTGTCGTAGATGAAGCGCGGGCCGGTGCGCTTGCCGGTCAGACCCAGGTCGAGACCGGCGGCGCTGACACGAGCGGTGCCGCCATAGGTATAGGTCGGCGACCCCGATTCGCGCTTGCCGGCGGTCGGCGCGAAGATCGGGGCGTTGAGCGTGGTGCAGCCCTGAAAGCCGGCGGTGACCTGTGTCGCGGTGCACTCGCCTGCGATCACATCGTCCTTGATCTTCGACTTCAGATACGAGCCGAACACGTAAAGGTTCAATGCCGGGATCGGCCGGTACGACACATAGCCGTCGATGCCGTATTTCTCGACCTCGCCGAGATTCCTGAACACCGAAACGTTCAGTTCGGGATCGAATGCTGAAGCCTGGCGGTCCTTGTACGCGTTGTAGAAGGCGGTGACCTGTGCCTGTAGGGTGCTGCCGCGATAGCGCAGGCCGAGGTCGACGTTGTCCGTCGTCTCGGGCCGCGGCTGCGCCTGGGCGGTGTTCGCGGCGAAGAAGAAGCTGTTGTAGAGATTGTCCGTCGCCGGAACCGAGACGCCCTTCGAATAATTGCTGAACACGCTGAGCCGGTCGACCACGTCGAAGGTGAAGCCGACGTTCGGCAGCACCTTGTCGTACTTGAACACGCGCTGCTGCGGACCCTGAAGGGTCGGGTTCAGCGCCGCATAGGTCGTGTAGCGCGAGTTACCTTGGCCGAAGCACTCGACAAAGCCGCCGGCCGAGCTGGTGGCGCAGAAGTTGTTCAGATCGCGCTCGAAGAAAGGCGCGCGCACACCGGCGTTGAGCACCAGACGTCCGTCCATGAACTCACCGCGATATTCGCCCCACAGCTGGTGCAGCGTCGCATAGGAGAGACGGTCGCGCTTCTGCAGGATCGATCCGGTGACGTCCGCCAGCGGATTGTTGACCGGAAAGACGTCATCAGGCTCGCCGCTGATCTGGAGCAGGCCAACCTCGCCGGTCTGGCGATGGCGGGCGCGATCGAAGGTGTAACCGACGCGGACCGCCTGGCCCTGGCTGAAGTCCCAGCGCACACCCGCAATCACAGCATAGCGGCGCGTCTGGGTCTGGCTCGGCGCCAGCACGGTCACGGTGTCCAGCACATCGCCGTCGCCGTTCACGTCACGCCCGAAATAGGGCACGCCGCCCAGATACCCGGAGACGCACGTGTTGGTCGCGCTGTTGGGCGCCGTCGTGCATTGCGCAACGGTCGCGGTGCCCCCTGCCGGATTGATGTCGCGCAGAGCGCCCTCAACACCGGACACGGTGCCGCCACCATTCGCCTTTGTGTACTGATAGCTGGGGTCGACCGTGAAGGTCAGCGCGCCGACGGTGAAGCGCGATGCGAGCCGAACGTTGCCCGTATTCGACGGATTGTAGCGCCGGTCGAACTCGGTGCCGCAGCTGGCGCCTGCCGTTGGAGCGGCCGGCGCAGGAGCAATCGTATCGGCTACGCCGGCCTGCGGCGTATCGACGTTGCACGGGAAGTTGATGTTATACCGGCGCTCGTCGCTGCTGGTCGGAAAGCGATTGGTGGCGAGGCCGCCCACGACGCGGGGCGCATCGGTACGCAGCGGCGACGAACCGAAGAAGTTGTTGCGGTTCTGGTTGTAGTGACCGGCAATCGAGATGAAATCGCCACCCGATCCGATCGGCTGATAGATCTTGGCGTTGTACTGCTGCTTGTTCACCCGGCCATAGTTGTTGAACGGATTGTTGTTGGTGGCCTTCGACGCCGACACGAAGGCGCGGGTGCCGAACGACGTCAGGTTGCCGGTCTCGATCATGCCGAAGACGCGGTGGAATTTGAAGTCGCCGTAGGACGCCGACAGCATGGCGCCGAGCTCTTCGCGCGGCGTGATCGTACGGTAGTTGACCGTGCCGCCCGCGGCGGACGCCGTGGGACTGTCGACGTCGGTGGTGCCCAGGTTGACGTTGACCTCGCCGATGATCTCGGGGTCGAACTGCTGGTTCGAATAGATCGCGTAGTTGCCCGAATCGTTGAGCGGGATGCCGTCGACCGTCAGCGACACGCGATCACCAGTGAAGCCGCGGATGTTGAGCGTGCCGCCCGACGAACCGTACGCGTCATTGTTCTGGAAGCTGACGCCCGGCACCAGGTTGATCGTGTCGAGGATCGACTGGCCGGGATTCTGCCGGCTGATCAGCTCCTGCGAGATGACCTGCTTCGCCTTGGTCGTGTCCGGCGCGGCGATGCCGCCGACCTCCTGCGCGCGGCTACCGGTGACAACGACCTCCTCGGCACCCTTGTCCTCGAAATCGATCGATCCGGTCGACTGAGCGTTGGCGGCTGCGGGAATCGCCAGCGCGGCTGCCGCCACACCGAGAAGGAACTGATATCGCATGAAAAACCCCTTGGAGCGTTGCTGGCGCGGCAGAATCGGCACCGGTTGCTAATCGCCGTGGCAGGATAGTATTGCGCTTCGGTGACAGCGGCTAGCCGTGAACGGGTCGAGCACGACTCAATCTATGTTGCGTTGCAAAAAAGTCACGGCGACGCCCGCGCGACGATCTCGGCCCAGCCTGCCTCGTCGATGATCCGAACGCCGAGCTCGGCCGCCTTCTTCAGTTTGGAGCCGGCGCCCGGACCGGCCACGACCAAGTCGGTCTTGGCGGACACGGCGCCGGCGACGCGCGCGCCCAGCGCCTCCGCCTGCGCCTTTGCCTCGTCGCGGCTCAGCGTTTCCAGCGTGCCGGTGAACACGATCGTCTGGCCGTTCACCGCCGACGCCCGAACCGTCACGGCGAACGGCGGCGGCGACAACTGCGCGAGCAGGTCGTCCCACGCGTCACGATTGTGCGCCTCGTGGAAGAAGTCGCCCAGCGCGGCGACGACGCTGGGACCGATGCCGTCGATGCCCTGGAGCTGGTGCAGCGCGTCCGGATCGCCCGCGCGCGCGGCCTCGGCGGCGTCGCGCAGCGCCGGCAGCGTGCCGAAATGCTTCATCAGGTCGCGCGCGGTGATCGCGCCCACATGGCGGATGCCGAGCGCGAACAGCAGCCGCGCGGCGTCGGGCGCGCGCTTCGCCTCGATCGCCGCGAACAGCGCGTCCACCGATTTCGCCTGCCAGCCCTCGCGCCCGATCAGCGCGTCGCGGTGACGGGACAGGCGGAAGATGTCGGCTGGTTCGGTAATCCAGCCCAGATCGATGAACTCGACCAGCGTCTTCTCGCCCAGTCCGTCGATGTCGAGCGCGCCCCGGCTGACGAAGTGGCGCAGCCGTTCCAGCCGCTGGGCGGGGCAGATCAGCCCGCCGGTGCAGCGGATGTCGACCTCGCCTGCCTCCGCCACCGCCTCGCTGCCGCAGGCAGGGCAATGGGCGGGGAAGTCGAAGGCGGGCCGTTCCTCGTCCCGCGTCAGGTTCTCGACGATCTGCGGGATCACGTCGCCGGCGCGCTGCAGCACCACGCGATCGCCGGGACGGACGCCCAGCCGCGCGATCTCGTCGGCGTTGTGCAGCGTCGCGTTGGTGACGACGACGCCCCCGACCGTCACCGGCTCCAGCCGCGCGACGGGGGTCAGCTTGCCCGTACGCCCGACCTGGATGTCGATCGCGTTCAACGTCGTCTGCGCCCGCTCGGCCGGGAATTTATGCGCTAGCGCCCAGCGCGGCGCGCGGCCGACGCTGCCCAGCCGCGCCTGCCAGTCGAGCCGGTCGATCTTGTAGACGACGCCGTCGATGTCGAAGGGCAGGTCGGCACGCCCCGCCTCGATCGCGGCGTAGACGGCGAGCGCCGCCTCCAGGTCGTCGCAACGCCTGAAACCGTCGGCGAGGGGGAATCTCCAGCCGCGAAGCGCCTCCACCACCGTCGCCTGCGTCTCGCCTGGCAAGGTGGTCGCCTCGCCCCAGCCATGCGCGAAGAAACGCAGCGGTCGGCTTGCGGTGACGCTCGCATCCTTCTGCCGAAGCGATCCCGCGGCGGCGTTGCGGGGAGTGGCGAACTGGCGCGCGCCCTCGCCGCCTTCGGCGAGCAGCCGTGCGTTCAGCGCCGTGAAGGCGGCCTTTTCCATGTACACCTCGCCGCGCACCTCGAACACGGGCGCCGCGCCGGCGGGCAAGGTCTGCGGGATGTCGCCGATCGCCGCGACGTTGGCGGTCACGTCCTCGCCGACCGCACCGTCGCCGCGCGTGAGGGCGCGGACCAGCCGACCTTCTTCATAGCGCAGCGAACAGGACAGCCCGTCGATTTTGGGCTCGGCGGTCAATGCGACAGGTTCGTCATCGGCCAGCTTCAGGAACCGACGGACCCGTCCGACGAACTCACGCGCGTCCTCGTCAGAGAACGCATTGTCGAGGCTCATCATCGGCCGCGCATGCGCCACCTTGGAAAGATGCCCCGCCGGAGCCGCGCCGACCTGTTTGCTCGGCGAATCGGCACGGGCCAGCTCGGGGAAGGCCGCTTCGATCGCCGCGTTGCGCCGGACCAGCGCATCGAAGTCCGCGTCCGCGATCTCGGGCGCGTCGTCGGTGTGGTAGCGCGCATTGTGGTGCGCGATCTCGGCCGCCAGCCGCTTCAGCTCGGCGGCGGCGTGAGCCCTGTTGGTCGGCGGGTCGGTCATCCGAGCCACCACCCCGGCCAGGCGGCGACGATCAACCCGCTCAGCAGTAACGCCATCGGCAGCGGCCGCCAGTCCAGCGCCGCCGTGATCGCGATCCCCGCAGCGGTGTTTCGTGCCGCCACCGCCGCTGCGACGAGCGCCCACAGCTCGATCTGCAACCACGGTCCGCCCCGAAAGGGTGCCGCCAGCGCCAGCAGTAGGACGGCGACAAAGGCGACGGCGGACATCACCATCAGCACCACGCCGACCGGCAGCATGGCGAGCGCGAACCGCGCCTCGCGACGATGGGCGGGGGTCATGCCGCCTCCAACAGGCGATCGGCCTGCGCGCGCGCTTCGGCGGTCACCGCCGCGCCGGAGAGCATGCGCGCGATCTCCTCTCGGCGTTCGGCCTCGTCGAGCGTGCGGACGCCGGTGCGGGTCACGGTGCCGTCGTGGCTCTTGGCGATCAGCAGGTGCTGTGCGCCCCTGGCCGCGACCTGCGGCGAGTGGGTGACGACCAGCAGCTGCGTTCCTTCCGCAAGCCGCTGCAGCCGCTCGCCGATCGCCGACGCCACCGCGCCACCGACGCCGCGATCGACCTCGTCGAACACCATCGTCCGCGCAGCCCCGCGCTCGGCGAGCGCGACCTTGAGCGCGAGGATGAACCGCGACAGCTCGCCGCCCGAGGCGATCTTCGTCAGCGGTGCGAACGGCGCGCCTGGGTTGGTCGAAATCTCGAATTCGATCCGGTCGGCGCCGACGGGCGACCAGCCATCCTCGTTCAATGGAACCAGCGCGGTGCGGAATCGGGCCGCATCCAGTTTCAACGGTGCAAGCTCGCGCGCGACGGCCACGTCGAGGCGCTTGCCGGCGTCGGTCCGGGTCGCCGTGAGCGTCGCCGCGGCGTTGCGATACTCCTTCTGCGCGCGCGCTACTGCGGCGCCCAGCGCCGCCATGCCCTCCTCGCCTGCGTCGAGACGATCGAGTTTGGCGCGCAGGTCGTCGGCCAGCGCCGCCAGTTCGTCGGGCTGAACGCGATGCTTGCGCGCCATCGCACGGAGTTCGAACAGCCGCGCCTCGTCATCCTCCTGCGCGCGGGGATCGAATTCCAGCGCACGGGCGGCGTCGCGTAGCCGTTCCTCCGCCGCCGCGCCCTCGATCACCGCGCGATCGACCGCCGCCAGCGCGTCCGCTAGCGCCGGGTGATCGGCTGCGATCCGTTCCAGCACCCGCGCCGCCTGACGCAGCCGCGACAGTCCGCCGTCCGAACCCTCCAGATGGGTTTCGACCGCGCGCAGGTCGTCCGCGATCTTCTCCGCGCGCTGCATCGTGCGGCGGCGATCAGCCAGCGTCTCCTCCTCGCCCGGCTCCGCCGCGAGCGCCGTCAGCTCGGCCACGGCATGTTCCAGCCACTCGCGATCCGCCTGCGCCGTCGCGATCTCGCCTTGCGCGGCGGCAAGCGCCGCCTCGGCGTTGCGCAGCCGCTCCCATGCGCGGGCGACGGGAGCGGCATCCACCCGGCCGAAGCTGTCGAGCAACGCGCGGTGCCCGGCCGGGACGAGCAGCCCGCGATCGTCATGCTGGCCGTGTATCTCAACTAGATGCCCGGCCAGTTCACGCAGTAACGCGGCCGACGCAGGCTGATCGTTGACGAAGGCGCGGCTGCCGCCATCGGCCTTGACCAGCCGGCGGACGATCAGCGGCTCGCCCGGTTCAACCTCGAAGCCGCCGTCGGTGAGCAGGGTCGCCAGCGCCTCGGCGGGCGGATCGAAGCTCGCCGTCACGCTCGCCTGCGCCGCGCCGTGGCGTACCAGCCCGCTGTCGCCGCGCGCGCCCAGCGCCAGTCCCAGCGCGTCGAGCAGGATCGACTTGCCCGCGCCGGTCTCGCCGGTCAGCACGCCGAGGCCGGCATCGAACCGCAGGTCCAGTGCCTCGATCAGGACGACGTCGCGGATGGAGAGCGCGGTCAGCATCGGGATCGCATATAGCGAGGCAACCGGCCGAGCGGGAGGGTTCCCCTCATTCCCGTGCGCTTCCCCGGCGGAAGCCGGAGCCCAGTATCGGCGCACGGCGCCGATCGATGCTCCCGCATCGTTCTATTTGCTTCGGCTGGGCCCCGGCTTTCGCCGGGGAGGTGCTATTTCGAAACGAGAGATTCAGTTCGGCGTCGTCGTCGGCACCGGCGCGGTGTTGCCCGGTACGGTGGTCGCCGGCCCCGAGGTGGGAGCCGAAGGCGCGCCTGCCGCCGCATCGCTCGCGCGCGGTGCGCTGGGGTTGGTCGTTCCCGTGCCCGAGTCACCCGGCAGCGACGCCGCCCTCGCGCCCGGTAGCCCCGGTGGCACCGCCTGTGCGCCGGGCGTTACCGCCGCCAGCTGCTGTGCGGGATGATCCTGCATCAGCTTGAAAGAGCGCTGGTACCAGATCGAGCCGGCATAATTCCGGCCGAGCACCGCCGCCGCTTTTTGCGCTTCCTCCGACACGCCGAG
The DNA here is from genome assembly GCF_028292945.1 of Sphingomonas bacterium. Taxonomy (GTDB): domain Bacteria; phylum Pseudomonadota; class Alphaproteobacteria; order Sphingomonadales; family Sphingomonadaceae; genus Sphingomonas. The sequence continues at coordinate 23,443 of NZ_JAQGLJ010000008.1, forward strand.
CGCCAAGTAGGATTCGACCAGCCGCATCAGCGCCTCGGGCGTGTGGGTGGTGGTCTGATACTGTTCCACGACATTGCGGAAGCGCATCGACGCCGCGAGCCACTGCCCGCGCGTCGCATAGAAGCGGCCGACCTCCATCTCCTTGCCGGCCAGGTGATCGTTGACCAGATCCACCTTGAGCCGCGCATCGGCGGCATAGCGCGATGTCGGGTAACGTCGCGTCAGCTCGCCCAGCGAATCGAGCGCCTGGCGCGTGATCTTCTGATCGCGGGTGACGTCCTGGATCTGCTCGTAATAGCCGAGCGCGATCAGGTAGTAGGCATAGGGCGCGTCGCGATTGCCCGGGTGCACCGTCAGGAAGCGCGTCGCCGACTGGATCGACTGCGTGTAGTCGCGGTCGAGATAATAGGAAAACGAACTCATCAGCTGCGCCCGTCGCGCCCAGACGGAATAGGGATGCTGACGCTCGACCTCGTCGAACAGCGCCGCCGCCTCCTTGTAGGTGCCCTGGTCCAGCCGTGTCTTCGCCGCGGAATAGAGCGTGCCCACGTCGCGCGCGACGTAGGGCGTGTCGCCGCGCACGCCGCTGCGACCGGCGCAGGCGGATAGGGAAAGGGCGGCCGTGAGGGCCAGGGCGATGGCGCGGGACTGGAGAATACGCATGAGGCAGCCTTTAGCGCGGGATGGAGCGGGTTAACAGACCTCTGCCTGTCGTCATGCTGAACTCGTTTCAGCATCCATGCGCAACGTCGGCGGCAGGATGTATCGCCTGCGTTTCGCACGGGCCCTAGAAACAAGTTCAGGGTGACGGAATTTGAGGATAGCGTTGCCCAATCTCGAGGACCGAACATGCCCGCCACCCTGCTGCAGACTCATCGCGTCGAGAAACCCTGGGGCCGCCGCACGCTGTGGCCGGGCTTTGGGGACGTCGCGGACGGCGGCGCGCCGGTGGGCGAGGTCTGGTATCAGGCGCGGGGCGACACTACCCCGGATCTGTTGATCAAATATCTGTTCACGGCCGAAAAGCTGTCGATCCAGGTCCATCCCGACGACGCGCAGGCGCACGCGCGCGATCTGCCGCGTGGCAAGGACGAGTGCTGGACCATCCTCGCCGCCGATCCCGGTGCCACGATCGCGCTCGGGCCGAAGGTGCGGACCGACCGCGAGACGCTGACGAAGGCGGCGGAGGACGGCACGATCGAGGCGCTGCTCGACTGGAAGCCGGTGCAGGCCGGCGACTTCTTCTACTGCCCGTCCGGGACGATCCACGCGATCGGCGGCGGCCTGACGCTGATCGAGGTGCAGCAGAACTCCGAAACGACCTATCGCCTGTTCGACTATGGCAGCGACCGCGAGCTGCACCTGGCGGACGGCATGGCGGTTGCGAGCACCGAGCCGTATCGACCGATGGTCTCGCCCGGTCGCGCTGCTGAAGGGCGCGACATCGCGGTCGAAGGGCCGAAGTTCGTGTTGGAGCGCTGGGCCGGTGGCGAGCGTGCGGTGGAGATGCCCGATGGGGTGCAGGGCTGGCTGGTCGTCATCGCGGGTCAAGGCGAGGTCGCGGGGTTGGCGTTCAAGGCCGGCGAGTGCGTCACGGTGCGCGGGAGCGAGACGGTGCGCGCGAGCGAGGATGCGGACCTGCTGTTCGCCTATCCTGGGGTGAAGCGCATTTAAATCCTCCCCGGGACGGGGAGGGGGACCGCCGCGCGCAGCGCGGTGGTGGAGGGGGCGGGCCATGATCGTCACCCCGCGCCGCGAGCCCCCTCCCTCAGCCGCTTAGCGCCTGCCACCTCCCCGTGAACGGGGAGGATTGGTGACGTCGCTTTGATCAGCCGCTAAAGCCCGCCGATGGCCCACCCCGGCACCCTTTCGCCGACGGCCGGCCTTGGCCCCACGTCTGCGCGTGGCGAACTTACGGCGCTCACCCGGCTCGCCGCGCCGATCGTGGGCGCGAACCTGCTTCACATGGCGGTGTTCGCGGTCGATGTGGTGTTCGTCGCCCGGCTGGGCACGACGGAGCTCGCCGCCGCGACGATCGCGGTGTTCCTGTTCAATGTTCTGTGCTGGGCCATGATCGGGCTGACCTCGGCCGCCGAGCCGCTGATCGCCGCCGCGATCGGTCGCCGTGTCGGCACGGTGCGCGACACGCGGCGCTCGTTCCGATCGGGTCTGTGGTTGGGTGTGCTGGCGAGTGGGCCGATCATGGGGCTGATGTGGCAGGGCGAGGCGCTGTTCGTGGCACTCGGCCAGGACCCTGTCGTCGCGGCGCGCGCGGGCGCGTTCCTGCGCATCGCGGCCTGGGGCGTGCCGTTTGCCGTCGTGGCGGGCCTGATGCGGCTGACGGCGGCGGCGCTCGGGCGGCCCGGCTGGGCGTTCATCGTCACCGCGCTGGCGCTGGGCGTCGCGATCCTGGCGAACTGGGCGCTGGTATTCGGGCACCTCGGCGTGCCCGCGCTGGGGCTGGAGGGATCGGCGCTGGCGGGGGTGCTGGTGTCGATCGCGATGTGCTTCGCCTATGCGGCAATCTTCCAGCTCGACCGCCAGCTGCGGCGGTTCCGGCTGTGGGGGCGCTGGTGGCGTCCCGACTGGGCCCGGATGGGCGAGGTGGCGCGGCTGGGCGCGCCGATCGCGCTGACCTGGACGTTCGAGGGCGGGCTGTTCGGCGGTGCCGCGCTGCTGATGGGGCTGATCGGCCCGGTCGAGGTCGCCGCGCATGCGGTCGCGCTCAACGTCGCCGCAGTCATCTATCAGATCCCGTTCGGCATCGCGCAGGCTGCGACAATCCGCGTTGGCATGGCCTACGGTGCGGTCGATCACCGCTGGATAGCGCGCGCCGGCAACTCGGCGCTGCTGCTGGGGATCGGCATCATGGCGGTCACGGCGCTGATCACCTGGGCGGTGCCCGGGCTGTTCGTGTCGGTATATCTCGACCGGGACCTGCCCGATACGGTTGCGGCGGAGGCGCTGGCGATCAGGCTGCTAGGCGTCGCTGCCATATTCCAGCTGATGGACGGTGCGCAGGCGGTCGCGCAGGGCGTGCTGCGCGGGCTTCAGGATACGCGCGTGTCGATGCTGGTGGCTCTGGGCGGGTATTGGGTGGTCGGCTTTGGCACCGCCGTGCTGCTCGGCTTCCGCACGCCGCTCGGCGCGGTCGGCATCTGGTGGGGGCTCGCAACCGGGCTCGCGGTGGTGTCGGTGCTGCTGATCTGGCGCTGGTCGGCACGGGCGCGGCTGGGGTTGTTGCCCTCTTAATCGCCGTGCGGCTAACCCAAACGGGCTACATTGTAGGAGCCTGCCCATCGATCTACCCTGCGCGCGAAGTGGGGACCCACATATTGGCAGGTCATGTCGTGCGAGGCGCGTTGGCCGCGCTTCTGCTGCAGTTGACGGTTCCCGGCCGCAAGCATCACGGCAGATCGCGTTTTGGCGCCCGTCACGGCCGAGCCGGCGCAAACCACCGGACCCGCCGCCGCGCCCTTGCCGGCAGCCACGGCAGAGCCGGTTGCGCGCAGTCCATCGGGTGCGCTCGATCCCGGCATCCTGCCCCAGCTTGTGGGCAGAACGTGGATTCACGACACGGGAATCAAAGCTACGATCACGCTGAACGAGGACGGTCGCTACAAGGCCAAGGTTCTCTACGACACGCACTATATCGATTTGGGCGTGGCCGGCGCGCCAACGACGAAGTCGTCATGCGGTGGTACTGTATTGCTGGAGTCGGACTATCGAGGCGGTGCCAATGGCTTCGGAGCGCGGTGGGCGGGAAGTCGGCTCACCTCTTTCGGGGGCAAGAAGAAGGAGGCGGAGCTTGAGGCGCTGCTCGGCGCCCGGATAGCCGATCTCGGCACATTGATCCTTTCGCCCGGCCAAACTGCGCGGAATTATGCGATGATTTCGCCTCGGTCCCAGCCCAGCGGGGCCGAGGCGGGTTCGGGGGGCGACTTGTCCCAACCCGCTTCCGGCCGGCAGCAGATGAGCGCGCCAACGATCACGGCGGACAGTTCGGGGTCAAGGAGCTATCTCGGAGTCTCTTGGTAACCGATCGACAACGTTTGGGCGGCGCAGCTTGGGCTGGCCCCCGGTCAGGGAGCGCTGGTCGCGAACGTCGTCGCAACAAGCCCAGCGGCAAACGCCGGGATCGGTACCGGTGACATCATCCTCGCCTTCAACGACGAGCGGGTCACCTCAGCGCAGAGCCTTGCCGTTCTGATCGCCAAATACTCTGCCGACACGAGTGTCCGCCTTTCCACCCTGCGTGCCGGGCGGCAGTCGTCGGTACGGGTGACACTGGAGGCGCCGATCGCGGTCGCGGCAGCCGCCCAGCCAGCGCCGGCAGCGACCGCGCCGGTGGAGACTTCGGCGATCTACACGCGCCGGACCCCGCCGGCACCGCGCAAGAAGCGTGGCGGCGGCGGCTTGTTCGGCGGCCTGCTCGAGCCGATGCGGAGCGCCACAAGGCGGAGATCGACGCGCGCGTGGCCGAGATCGATAGCCGCGGCCGCGCTGACGCGGACGCTGCCGCGAAGGCTTCCGCCGCACGGGCGGCGGCGGCCAAGTCAGCCGCCAACTCGCCATCGAGCGGCGGCTTGATCGTGCGGGATGATCGTGCGGACGAGGCGCGCCATGCGGCCGAGGCGTCCCGGATTGCGGCCGAGGGTGAAGGGCGCGCGGCAGCCGAACGTGACAGGGTCACAACGATGCGCGCGCAACAGGATTGTGAAGCCGCGGAAAACGCCAAAAAGCGCGAAGAACGGCGCATTCAGGCGCTGATCAAGTGTCACGGTTCACTCGAAAAGGCGAAGACGGCCAAGGCAACATGCGCATTGCCTGGCCCGCGCGGCCACGATCTAGGGTGTAATCCGACAAGGCAGTCGCAGGTTCCACCCCTTGACGCGTTCATCCGCTCTCCACATATGCGTCCTGCTGGCACTCGACTCAGGTGAGTGCCAAAAACCTGTCACAAACGTCAGAGGGACACGCCTCCATGAACTTTCGTCCGTTGCACGACCGCGTCCTCGTACGCCGCGTCGAAGCCGAAGAGAAGACCGCAGGCGGGATCATCATCCCCGACACGGCCAAGGAAAAGCCGCAGGAGGGCGAGGTTGTCGCCGCCGGCACCGGCGCACGGTCCGAGTCCGGCGAGGTTCACCCGCTTGAGGTGAAGGCCGGCGACCGTATCCTGTTCGGCAAGTGGTCGGGCACCGAGGTGAAGGTCGACGGCGAAGAGCTGTTGATCATGAAGGAATCCGACATCCTCGGGATCGTCGGCTGAGCCTTCGGCGGGAACTAGTTTCCGCCGGTACGCATCGTCAAACTTGTAAACTTCCGCATTTGAAAGGGTAGCCACCATGGCAGCCAAGGACGTAAAATTTGGTCGTGACGCGCGCGAGCGCATCCTGCGCGGCGTCGACATCCTCGCCGACGCGGTAAAGGTGACGCTGGGGCCGAAGGGCCGCAACGTCGTCATCGACAAGAGCTTCGGCGCACCGCGCATCACCAAGGACGGCGTCACCGTCGCCAAGGAGATCGAGCTCAAGGACAAGTACGAGAACATGGGTGCGCAGATGCTGCGCGAAGTGGCCTCCAAGACCAACGACAACGCCGGTGACGGCACCACGACGGCCACCGTGCTCGCCCAGGCGATCGTACGCGAGGGCATGAAGTCGGTCGCGGCCGGCATGAACCCGATGGATCTGAAGCGCGGTATCGACCTCGCGGTGATCAAGGTCGTCGAGGACCTCAAGGCGCGCTCCAAGCCCGTCTCGGGCACCAAGGAGATCGCCCAGGTCGGCATCATCTCCGCCAACGGCGACACCGTCGTCGGCGAGAAGATCGCCGAAGCGATGGAGAAGGTCGGCAAGGAAGGCGTGATCACCGTTGAGGAGGCCAAGGGTCTCGAGTTCGAGCTGGACGTCGTCGAGGGCATGCAGTTCGACCGCGGCTATCTGTCGCCGTACTTCATCACCAACCCGGAGAAGATGACGGTCGAGCTGACCGATCCGTTCATCCTGATCCACGAGAAGAAGCTGTCAAACCTGCAGGCGATGCTCCCGATTCTGGAAGCGGTCGTCCAGTCGGGTCGACCGCTGCTGATCATCGCCGAGGATATCGAGGGCGAGGCGCTCGCCACGCTGGTGGTGAACAAGCTGCGCGGCGGCCTGAAGGTTGCGGCCGTCAAGGCACCGGGCTTCGGCGACCGTCGCAAGGCGATGCTGGAGGACATCGCGATCCTGACCAAGGGCGAGATGATCTCCGAGGATCTCGGCATCAAGCTGGAGAGCGTCACGACCGCGATGCTGGGTTCGGCCAAGCGCGTCACGATCGACAAGGACAACACCACGATTGTCGATGGTGCGGGTGATGGCGAAGCGATCAAGGGTCGCACCGAAGCGATCCGTCAGCAGATCGAGAATACCACGTCCGACTACGACCGCGAGAAGCTGCAGGAGCGGCTGGCAAAGCTGGCCGGCGGCGTCGCGGTGATCAAGGTCGGCGGTTCGTCCGAGGTCGAGGTCAAGGAGCGCAAGGATCGCGTCGACGACGCGCTGCATGCGACCCGCGCAGCGGTCGAAGAGGGCATCGTCCCCGGTGGCGGTACCGCGCTGCTCTATGCGACCAAGGCGTTGGAAGGCCTGACCGGCCAGAATGACGACCAGACGCGCGGCGTGGACATCGTCCGCAAGTCGCTGACCGCGCTGGTCCGTCAGATCGCCAGCAACGCGGGTCACGACGGTGCGGTGGTCTCGGGCAAGCTGCTCGAGAGCGCCGACCAGACGATCGGCTTCAATGCCCAGACCGAGAAGTACGAGAACCTGGTCGAGGCCGGCGTGATCGATCCCACCAAGGTCGTGCGCACCGCGCTGCAGAACGCAGCCTCGGTCGCCGGCCTGTTGATCACCACCGAAGCGGCGGTCAGCGAGATGCCCGACGACAAGCCGGCGATGCCCATGGGCGGCGGCGGCATGGGCGGCATGGACTTCTGATCCGAACGCGGCCTGCGCCACGCTGGCGCAGGACTCGCGTCGGATCGGCCAGCGTACCGGCGGCTGTCCGCCGGTACCTCTGACGTCCACCGCGGGCTTTGCCCGCGCCCTTGCAATGAAAGCCGGCGGCGCAATCCGCCGGCTTTTCTCATTCTATTCCGCCTCACCCCGAGCGATCACCGCGGTCAGCCACTCGTCGACCATCAAGTCGAGGACCAGGTGCACGCGATCGGTGCTTCCCCCGTTGAACACCGCATGCGGATCCGACAGGCGCAGGTACCAGCACTCCCCCGGCAGCATCGTCACCGCGCGCCCATTGACCAGAAACTCCACGTCGGGGTTGGTCGTGACGACGACATGGATGCGCGCCATGCCGGCCTCGGCCGCCAGATCGGGATCGCTATGCTCGTGAATGCGAGACCCCGGCGTGAGCCGCATCAACCGGGCCACCGTTACCGGACAGCGGAACGTCTCGATCGCTGCCCGGCAGGCGGGTGCATGATCGAGCAGCGGTGTATCGACCCAGCTCGTCGCCGCCGGCTGCGGCGCGATCATGCGGATCGGGTGGGTTTCGCCCGCCGGTGCCCGCAACGGCACCACGCTCCAAACGCCGGAATAGTTCTGCCGAACGAAGTGATCTGTCCACGCCAAGGCCTCGAGCCGCGCGAGATCGGCGGCCATCGCCGCCGCATCGAACAGCAACGGCAGCCGTACGCGGTCGGCGAATGCCATGCTCTCCTGCGCGTCGAGCCTTGTCATGTCAGGTCCTCTTGCCGCATCGCGGGCACGGGTATGGCGGCACGCGACACTTGGAAAGCCACATGAGCGAGGCAGTGACGACCCATCCCTCTTGGCCGTCGCGCGATTGGCTGCCGATCGCGGTCTCGACCGTCGGCGGCGTGGCGGCCGTGCGTTGGGCGGACTTCGCCGACCGTCGCCTGACAGAGCCGTTCTTCGAGGACAGCGCTGCAAAGGCACGGCGCAGCTGCGACCCTTGTTTCACCGCGCTGGCTGAGCTGGGCGATGCAGCGGAACTCGCCGACACCCTGCAGCCGAGCGGCTTCATCTTCCACCTCTCGCGCTGCGGGTCGACCCTGGTGTCGCAAATGCTGGCTGCACTTCCGTCGGTAATCGCGGTCTCCGAGGCGCCGCCGATCGACGATGTCCTGCGCCGCGGCGGCGAGGATATGATCCCGATATTGCACGCGATCGTCCGCGCACTCGGCCGCAGGCGCACGCCCGAGGCTCGTCACTTTATCGTCAAGCTCGACAGCTGGCACATGCCGCTGCTGCCGATCTTCCGGCGCGCCTTTCCTTGCGTGCCGTGGGTGTTCCTGTGCCGTGACCCGGTTGAGGTGATGGTCAGCCATGCCCGCCAACCTGGCATGCAGATGGTTCCAGGGCTGCATCCAGGCGTGATGCTCGGGCTTGCCCCCACGCTGGACGACTTTGGCTACCATGTCCTTGCCCGCATTTGCGCAGCCGCACTGGACGGCCTGGAGCACGGGGGCGGGAGGGTCGTCGACTACGCAGCGCTGCCTGACGCGGTCTTCTCGACGATCCTGCCGCATTTCGGGATCACCATCGGCGTCGAGGAGCGCGCGGCGATGGTTGCCACGACCCGCCGCCATGCCAAGCGGCCGGAACGAATGTTCGTCGCCGATGAAGCGGCCAAGCAAGCCGATGCCTCGAATGACATCCGCGAGGGCATCGAGCGGCATGTGGGTGGCTTGTATGACCGCTTGCTCGCAGCCGCCATTTCGAACCCAAGGCGCTGAGCTACGAGCGACTGGCCTGATCCGTTAACCATGTGGGGTGCATGGGAGTGTGTCATGCGCCGATCTGTGTTCCCATCAGCTGTCGTCGTACTTGCCATTCTGGTCTTCGTGGCGTGGATGCACCCGGCGGTGTTGTGGCCGACCAATGTCGGCTGGCTGGTGTCGGGCGAAGATCGCGGTCAGAGCGCGCTGGGACTTGCGGCGTACCTGCGCTCCGGCGGGTGGGGGCTTCACCAGCCGCTGCTGTCCGCACCGGAGGGCCTGCCGCTGCTGTTCACCGACAGCATACCGCTGTTGGGCGTCTTGCTCCGGCCTTTCGCCTCGCTCCTGCCACCGGACGCACAGTTCGTTGGCATCTGGTATCTACTGTGCGTGCTGTTGCAGGCGACCTTTGCGGCCCTGCTGATCCGACCGCGCGTCGCGGACCCACTGGCGGCGTGGCTTGGCGTAGCGCTGCTCACGGCGATGCCGGTGCTGTTCAATCGTTACGGCCATCCCAGCCTGTGCGCGCAATGGCTGATCCTCGCGAGCCTTTGGCTCTTTTTGGAGCCGCGTCGTGCCGAGCGCGCGATCGGTTGGGCGGTGCTGCTGGCGGTCGCGGCGCTGGTGCATAGCTATCTGCTGCTGATGGTCGCCGCCTTCTGGGGCAGCGCATTGGTGGCGCAGCTGGCGCGAGACAAGCGAAACTTCAGGACCGCCGGGCAGGCTCTGCTGACGCTGCTTCCCACTGTCGGGTTGCTCGCGCTGAACGGCGTTTTCGACGGACCATATCGCTCGACGCACAGCTATGGGCAATTTCCGGCCGCGTTGGATGCGTGGTGGAACCCGGGCAATCCTGGGTATACCGCGCTGCCGATTTCCTCACCCGCCATGCCCGAGGGCAGAGGGTTCGAAGGGTTCAACTATCTGGGCGCGGGACTGATCGCGCTGGTGCTGTTCGCGGCGGCGCGGTTTGTCTCGGGGCAAGCGGACGATAGCCAGCGGGTACTGCTCCGGCGCATGGCGTGGCTGCTGCCCGCTTTCGGCGTGTTGCTCCTGCTCGCGATCGGGCCGGCGCCGATGTGGCGTGGGCTGCCGCTGTTCGCCTTGAACTTGCCGTCGATGCTGGTCGACGCGCTCGATCCGATCCGCGCATCGGGGCGCCTGGTGTGGCCGCTGACCTATACCCTGGCCTTTGTGGCGATCATCGGCTCGGCGACGCTGGCGCGAGCAAGTCTGGTGCTTGCCGGGGCGCTTGCGCTGCAGGTGATCGATGTCGCGCCGATGCTGTCGGCGGTTCGCGCGACCAGCGCGCGGGCAACCGAGCCGCGAGCCTTCATGCGCACCGCCGATCCGCGCTGGCAGGCGCTGATCGCGCGAGCGGCGGACGTACAGTTCGAACCTGCCGAGCCGTTTCGCGACCTGCAACTGCTACAGGAGGTCAGCTGGCGCGCGATCGTGCACTGTCGCCCGGTGCGCTACACCTATTCGTCGCGGGTATCCCGCGCGACGCAAGCACGGCTCGACGCCGATGCCGCAGCCTTTCGCGCCGGTCGCCTCGAGCCGACGCGCCTTTACGTGTTGCTGAGTGACGGACCCGTCCCCGCAGCGGTGGCCGCTCGCGTTCAGACGATCGACGGGATCAGGCTGATCGCGCCAAGCCGGCCTGCGCCGCTCACCTGCCCTTGAACGCTTCGATCAGCTTCTTGACCTCCTGGCTGCGGCCACGCGGCAGGATCAACACGTCGTTGCCCGACGCCACCACTATCAGGTCCTCAACGCCGACCAATGCCACGCGCACGCCGTCCGAGCGGACGAGGCAATTGCGGGTGTCGATCGCCAGCACCTCGCCGATGCCGCCATGCGCGTTGCCGTTGGAATCGCGATCACTGATCGCGTGCAACGCGTCCCAGCTGCCGACGTCGCTCCACCCCATCGCGACCGGCACGACCGCGACCCGTTCCGCCTTTTCCATGACGGCGTAATCGATTGAATCGTCGGGTGATGCCGCGAACGCCGCCGCTTCCGGCAGGATGCGCGTGCCCTCCCTCCGGGCGGCCGCCATCGCCGCTTCGACCGCGACCAGGATCGCAGGATCGTGCTGCGCCAGCGCCTGCAAATACATGTCGGCTCGAAACAGGAAGATGCCGCCGTTCCAGCTATGGTCGCCCGCCCCCAGCATCGCCTCGGCAGCGTCCCCTGCCGGCTTTTCGACGAAGCGACGCACGCGGAACACCCCATCGCCGATCGGCTCGCCGCGCTGAACCCAGCCATAGCCGGTTTCCGCCGAGTCGGGATGGATGCCGAACGTCACCAGCCAACCCTGCGCGACGAGCGGCATGGCGCGGGCGATGGCGGCGTAGAATGCCTCGGTATCGGTGATGACGTGATCCGACGGCATGACCAGCAGCGCGTCTTCGCCGCCGCCTGCCACGATCGCCGCCAAGGCGATCGCCGGCGCGGTGTTCCGCCCGACGGGTTCCAGCACCACCGCCGCCGGGGCGACGCCGATCGCGGCGAGCTGTTCATCGATCAGGTCGGCGTGGCGCGCGTTGGCGACCACGATGGGCGCGGCGAAGCGCTCGCCCGTCGCGCGGCGCGCGGTCAGCTGCAGCATCGTGTCGTCCGCGGTCAGGGCGAGCAGCTGCTTGGGGCGCTCGGGCCGCGACATCGGCCACAGCCGCGTGCCCGACCCGCCTGAGAGGATGACGGGGATGATCTGACGGTGGTGCATGGGGACCATGTAGACCATCGGCGCCGCGCGCCAAACCTTCACGCTTCGTTTGCCACTGCGCGCGTAGGCAAGCGCAGGAGGTGTCGGTCCGCTTGACACCGCCTGTCGGAGAAGCGAGCGCGATGGTCAGGCTGTTCAAGCATTATGTGCCCCATGCGGTGCTGCTGCTCGGGCTCGTGGATGCCGTACTGCTGATGCTGTCGGCGGAAGCAGGCTGGGTAGCGCGTGCTTATCAGATCGGCATGGACATGCCGCCCGTCAGCGACCGCTTGCCGCAGCTGCTGTCGTTCGCGGCAGCGCTGCAGGTCGCGCTGGTCGCGGTCGGCGCCTATGGCGTGGGCTCGTTCCTGTCGCTGCGGTTCGCCGCCGCGCGGCTGGCGGTGGCGGTGTCGCTGGGCGCCTTGTTCCTTTCCGTGTTGTATTTCATGGTGCCGTCGATCAGCTTCTGGCGATCGAACCTGTTATATTCGATGGCGTTCGCGTGCGTGGGTCTGGTCGGTGTGCGGGCGCTGCTGGGCCGGGCGTTGGGTGGAGAAACGTTCAAGCGGCGGGTGGTGGTCCTAGGCGCTGGCCGGCGAGCGGCGCAGATCCGTGACCTGGCGGCGCAACCCGGCGCGAATTTCATCGCAGCGGGCTTCGTCGCGATGAGCGAATCCGCTCCGGTCGTCGCGGGAGCCAGGCCGCGCGAGTCGATCGTCAACCTCGCCGCCTATGTCACCAGCCTCCGTGCATCGGAGGTGGTGATGGCGCTGGAGGAACGGCGCAACGCGCTACCGCTGGCCGATCTGCTGCGCGTCAAGACTACGGGCGTGCAGGTCTGCGAAATCTCCACTTTTCTGGAGCGCGAGACAGGACGGATCGACCTCGCCAGCGTCAATCCGTCCTGGCTGATCTTCTCCGATGGCTTCGCGTCCGGGCGGATGGTGTCGGGCGTGGTCAAGCGCGCATTTGACATTGTAGCCAGCCTGATCCTGCTGGTGCTGACGCTACCGTTGGTTCTGCTCGCCGCGCTGGCGGTCAAGCTGGAGAGCCGCGGACCCGCCTTTTATCGCCAGACCCGCGTCGGCCTCTACAACCAGGACTTCGGCATCCTGAAACTGCGTTCGATGCGTGTCGACGCGGAAGTGGCGGGGCAGGCGCAGTGGGCCACGCAGAACGATCCGCGCGTCACCTGCGTTGGTCGCTTCATCCGCAAGGTCCGCATCGACGAGCTGCCCCAGGCGTGGACGGTATTGAAGGGCGAAATGAGCTTCGTCGGTCCGCGTCCGGAGCGACGCCAGTTCGTCCACGAGCTGGAGCAGCAGCTGCCCTATTATGCCGAGCGGCACATGGTGAAGCCGGGCATCACCGGCTGGGCGCAGATCAACTATCCCTATGGCGCATCGGTCGAGGATGCCCGCCACAAACTGGAATACGATCTTTATTACGCCAAGAACTACTCGCCCTTTCTGGACCTGCTGATCCTGCTGCAGACCCTGCGCGTCGTGATCTGGCCGACGGGGGCGCGGTGACCGGTCAGCTCATCCTCTGGAGCCACGCGCTCGCCGCGCTGCTGTTCGCCGCGGCGACGCTGGCGGTATGGCGACGGCCGCGCGACGCTGGTCCGCGCGTGGCGTTCGCGACGGCGCTGGCCCTGTCGGCACTGTGGGCGCTCGCCATCGCGGGCATCGGCCCGAGCGACCTTGCCACACGCGTGATGGAGGCGGTTCGCAATCTCGCCTGGCTCGGCTTTGCGTTCGCGCTGGTGCGGCGCGACCGGACCGCCGGCTGGACGCTGGCGGCCCTATGTTTGGCGGTGGCGGCCGTGACGCTGTCCGGCGCGGGACTGGCGGTGGCCGCCGCGGCGGCGACGGTACACAGCGGTCAGGCCGAGCTGGCAACCGCGCACCTGGTATTCCAGATGATGGCGGCGGCCGGGGCACTGGTCCTTGCCCGTCACCTCTATGGCGCCGCACCGGAAGGCGGCGGCGTACAGTTGATCGCGATCGCTTTGGCGCTGCTATGGAGCGCCGACCTGCTGCTCGCCGTCGTCGCTTACGCCAGCCCAGCGGCGGGCGAAGCGCTGGCGTTGATGCGAGGCATCGCGGCGGCAGCGATGGCATTGCTGCTCGGATTGGCGTCCCAACGTCGCGCCGCCTGGACGCTCGCTTTGTCCCGACCCGCGACAACCAACGCGCTGATCGCGGTGGCGCTGGTCGGCTATCTGGGGCTGGTCGCCTGTCTGACCGCGCTGGCGGCGGCGTGGGGTGGCGGCCACGCGCGCGCGTTGCAGGCAGGCGTGGTGATCGGCGCGGCGGCGGCGTTGCTGACGCTCGTGTCGACATCGTGGCTGGGCGCTTGGGCCAAGGTGAAATTGGCCAAGCATCTGTTCCGCCATCGCTACGACTATCGGGTGGAGTGGCAGCGTTTCACCGAGACCCTGGCGTCGACCGCCGAACCCCTGGAACGCCGCGCCGTCGAGGCGGTGGCGCGGCTGCTGGATGCGCAGGCAGGACTGTTGCTGACGCCTGACGGCGCCGGGTTGACCGTCGCTGCCGGATGGCGGTGGGAAGGCCGGAGCGAGGCTGGAACCGAGCTGCTCGCAGCCTATTGCGTCGAGACCCGTCGGATCATCGAGCTGGACGCCATTCGGCGCGGCGAGGCGGATAGCGACGCGGCGGCCGTGCCGGGCTGGATACTCGCGCGCGAGGACGCCTGGGTGCTGGTGCCGCTGATCCACGGAGAGGTGCTCGCGGGACTGGTGCTGCTGACCCGAGCGCCAGTCGCACGTGCGCTGGACTGGGAGGATTTCGACCTCCTGCGTGTCGCCGGACGGCAGGCGGCCAGCTTCCTCGCCGAGGAGCGTGCCGGTCGCGCACTGGCGGAGGCGCAGCGGTTTGACGAGTTCAACCGGCGGTTCGCGTTCATTCTTCACGACATCAAGAACCTGGTCAGCCAACAGCAGCTGGTCGCGCGCAACGCCGAGCGTCACGCCGCCAACCCTGCGTTCCGCGCCGACATGGTAGCGACGTTGCGGGACTCCGCCGATCGCATGACCGCGCTGCTCGCGCGACTCGCGCATCGCGAGAATGGTCCCGCCGAGCCGCACGATTCGGTCGATGTCGCGGGCACGTGCGAGCGGGTGGCGCGGCGGTGGCGGGTACAGCATCCGGTGACGGTCGTGACCGCGCCGGTCTGGGCGCTCGCACGGTCCCAACGACTGGAGCAGGTGCTCGCCCATCTCGTGCAGAATGCCGTCGAGGCGAGTGCACCCGGTGCACCCGTAACCCTGAGCGCGGCGGGCGATGGCGCTCAAGTGACGATCGAGGTAGCGGATCAGGGCGCAGGGATGGCGGCGGCATTCGTCCGCGACGAGCTGTTCAGGCCCTTCGCGTCCACCAAGGCGGGCGGTTTCGGCGTCGGTGCGTTCGAGGCGCGGCAGCTGGTGACCGCCATGGGCGGCACGTTATCGGTTGAGAGCCGCGAGGGTGAAGGCACGCGCTTTCGCATCGTCCTGCCCGCCGCACCCCCGCTGGAGGCGGCGGCATGAGCAAGCCCGTTCTGCTTGTCGTCGAGGATGATCCCGGTCTTCAGCGTCAACTTCGCTGGGCCTATGAGGGCTATGAGGTCGTCGTTGCGGGCGATCGCGCCGAGGCGCTGGCGGCGGTGCGCGAGCATGCGCCCGCTGTGGTGACGCTCGATCTTGGCCTGCCGCCGGACCCGGACGGCACGGCCGAGGGTTTCGCGACCCTGGCTGCGATCCAGACGCTTGCGCCGCAAACCAAGATCATCGTCGCCTCGGGCCATGGCGAGCGCGCGTCGGCGTTGCAGGCGATCGCCGACGGGGCTTGGGATTTTTATGCGAAGCCGATCGACATTGATCAGCTGGGGCTGATCGTCGCGCGCGCGTTTCACGTCCATGCGCTGGAGACCGAGAACCGGCGGCTGGCGACCCGCGCCGCGCCGGGCGGCTTCGGCGGCATGATCTATGCCTCGCCGGAGATGGCCGGCGCCATCCGCACCCTGGAGCGCGTGGCACCGGCCGATGTGTCGGTGATGCTGCTGGGCGCGAGCGGAACCGGCAAGGAACTGCTCGCCCGAGGCACGCACGACGCGTCGCCCCGTCGTGACGGGCCGTTCGTGGCGATCAATTGCGCCGCGATTCCCGAAACGCTGCTGGAATCGGAGCTGTTCGGACACGAGCGCGGAGCGTTCACCGGCGCAGTCAAGACGGTGATCGGGAAGGTCGAACAGGCGGCGGGGGGAACGCTGTTCCTCGACGAGATCGGAGACGTGCCGGCCGCGTTGCAGGTCAAGCTGCTGCGGTTCCTGCAGGAGCGCGTGATCGAGCGGGTCGGTGGGCGCAAGGCGATCCCCGTCGACACGCGAGTCGTCTGCGCGACGCATCAGGATGTCGACGCGATGGTCGCGGACGGGCGCTTTCGCGAAGACCTGTACTACCGACTGGCCGAGATCGTCGTGCGGATCCCGGCGCTCGCCGAGCGGTCCGGTGACGCGACAGTATTGGCGCAGCACTTCGTCGGGCGTTACGCGGCGACGTTGAACCCTCAGGTGACGGGCCTTGCACCCGATGCTCGCGCGGCGGTGGATGCGTGGCGGTGGCCGGGCAACGTGCGTGAGTTGGAAAACCGCGTCAAGCGCGCGGTTATCATGGCCGAGGGCAGGCGCGTGACCGCCGCCGATCTCGATCTCGCCCCGACCGAGAGCGGCGAGGCGATCGAATTGCGTGCGGTGCGCGAGGCCGCCGATCGCAAGGCGATCGGGCGCGCGTTGGCGCGCGCCGACGGCAACATCTCGGGCGCGGCGCGGCTGCTCAACGTCAGCCGACCGACGCTGTACGACCTGCTCAAGAGCTATGACCTCCATGCCTGACGTGAGCGCCTATCCGCTGTTGCGGTCGAGACGGAAGAAGCGGTGGGCGTTGCCGCGCCTGACGCGGATGCAGCTGCGGCTGGGCGGCGTGATCGCCGCTGCGGTGCTGCTGATCGGCGCGATCCTGTGGGCGAGCCGGCCGGGTCCGCCGGATGCCGGCAAGGCGCTGGCCGATGCACAGAAGACGCTGGACGCGGGCAACTACAGCGCCGCACGCCGGAACGCGGAGATCGCAATCGGAGCCGAACCCCGTTCGGGAGCGGCTCATCAGCTGTTGGCGCGGGCGCATCTGGAACTCGGCCAAGGATTGGCGGCGGAGGCGGCGCTCGATCGCGCCGCGCAGGTCGGGGTGCCGCTCGAAAAACTGCACGCGCTGCGGGCGCATGCGCGTGCGCTGCAGGGTCAGCCCGAGCGCGCGCTAGACGAAGCCGCCAAGGCCTGGCCGGGTGATGCGCCGCTGGTTGCGCGGGTCCGGGCGCTCGCGCTGGCGGCGCAGGGCAAGGGCGCGCAGGCGCAGGCGGTGCTGGAGCAGAGGGTCGCGATCGCCCCGAACGACGCGCGGGCATGGACAACGCTTGGGCGATTGCGGCTGGCGGCCGGCGAGATGGGCGGCGCGGCGGATGCGGCGGCGATGGCGGCTCGGCTCGCGCCAGGTGAGCCGGCGGCGTTGACGTTGCAGGGCGAGGTGGTGCGCGCGCGGTTCGGGCTGGTGGCGGCGCTGCCGTGGCTCGAGGCGGCGCTGACCCGCGATGCGTTCCATTATCCGGCCCTGATCGAACAGGCGGCAACGCTGGGCGAGGCGGGGCGCAACGTGGAGGCGCTGGCGGCGACACGGAAGGCGCTGCGCGCTCGGCCCGGCAGCGCTCCCGCCCGATACATCCAGGCGGTGATCGCGACGCGGGGGGGGCAGGCGGAACTGGCGCGACGGCTGCTCACCGCAGCCGGCGGCGGCCTCAACGATCTGCCCGGCGCGCTGCTGCTCAACGGTGCAATCGATGCAGCGACCGGTCGCAACGAAGAGGCGGTGGCACGCTGGCGGCGGCTGGTCGCCATGCAGCCGATGAATGTCGATGCACGGCGGCTGCTCGCGGGCGCGCTGTTGCGTACGGGTGACGCGCGGGCGGCACTCGACATGCTGCGGCCCCTCGCGTTGCGCGGCGACGCGGATGGCTATTCGCTACACCTGGCATCACGCGCGTGGGAAGCGGCGGGCGACCGCGGGCAGGCGGCTGGGTGGCTGGACCGGGTCGGCGCGCAGCGGGCGGACGCGAGCGCGCTGTTCGCCACCGACGAAACGCTCCCGTCGCTGGTCGGCGGCGCGGCTATGGCGGCAGACGATCCGACTTATGCGCTGGGTATCATACGGGGGCTGATGGCGGCCGGGGATCAGGCCGGGGCACTGGCCAGGGCCCGTGGCCTCGCCGCCGCCGCGCCGCGCGATCCGGCCGCCCTTGTGGCGCTGGGTGACACGCTTGCCGCGAGCGGACGCGACGGCGAGGCGGCGGCCGCCTTCACTCGCGCGGCGGACCTGCGGTTCGACGAGCCGACGGCGATGCGGCTGATCGATGCGCTGGGCCGCGCCGGCAAGCCGCAGGATGCAGCGGCCACCCTGGCCTTGTACCTGGGCCAGAACCCGCAAAGCCTGGTTGCGCGCCGGCTGCTCGGCCGCTGGCAGGTCGCATCGGGACAGGCGGCGGCGGCGATCGAAACGCTGGAAGGCGTACGGCGGCGGATCGGCAACCGCGACGCCAGCCTGCTCGCCGATCTGGCGCGGGCATATGCCGAGGAGGATGGGAGTGCGGTCGCACGGCGCTATGGGCAGGCCGCGTATCGGCTGGCACCGATGAACCCGGACGTTTGCGATGCCTATGGCGTGGCGCTGGCTGCGGACGGGGATCCCCGCGCGCGTCAGCTGTTCGACAAGGCGATCAGCCTCGCACCGGGCAATCGCGTCTATCTCGCGCATCGGCAGCGATTGGGCTAACCGCGCGGCGGTGGACCCACTTGAACGCATCGCGGCGGCGCTGGAGCGACTGTCGCCTCCGCCGCCGGCACCCGCCGATCCGATCGCCCATGCCGCCTATGGCTGGCGCGACGGTGCGCTGCGGCCGATCGCGTCGGTGGCGCTGCCGCTCGACCGGCTGCTCGGCCTCGACCGGCAGCGCGACGCGCTGGTCGCGAACCTGGCACGGCTGGCGCAGGGACACGCGGCGCATGACGTGCTGCTCTGGGGCGCGCGCGGCAGCGGCAAGTCGGCGCTCGCCAAGGCGGCTGTGGCGGCGGTGCAGCGCGAGCATCCAGCACTGGCGTTGATCGTGGCGGGCGGGCTCGACGACCTGCCGGCGCTGTTCTCGGCATCCGCGAGGGTGCCACGACCGGCGGCGGTATTCGTCGACGATGTCGGCGTGGACGCGCCGGCCGACGCGCGTGCGTTGCGGTCGCTGCTGGAGGGTGGGGCGGAACCGCGCCCCGCCCATCTCAGGCTGCTCGTCACCAGCAATCGTCGTCATCTACAGCCGCGCGACATGGCGGAACAGGCGATCAATCCGCGGGATGCAGCGGACGACCAGCTCGCGCTTGCCGATCGATTCGGGCTGAGCCTCGGCTTCCATGCGCTCGATCAGGAGGGCTATCTGGCGATCGTCGCCAGCTATGCCGCCGAGCATGGCCTTGCGTGGACAGCGGCGCAGGCGTTGGAATGGGCGCAGCGACGCGGCAGCCGGTCCGGGCGCGTCGCCTGGCAATATGTCGTGGAGATCGCCGGGCGGGCGGGGCAGGCGCTCTAGGCGAGCGCCTCGACCTGCTCGGCGAGTTCGAGCCAGCGCAGTTCGGCCGTCTCCTTGTCCGCGCGCGCGCGATCGATCGCGGCCGTGAGCCTGGTGAAGGCGGCGGGATCGCGGACGTAGAGCGCGGGGTCGGCGAGCGCCGCTTCGTCGCGGGCGATGGCCTGATCGATAGCCTCGATACGCGCGGGCAGTTGATCGTAGTCGCGCTGGTCCTTGTAGGTCAGCTTTCTGGCTGAAGCGGGTATCGCCGCCGGTGCTGCCTTGGTCGTCGGCTTGCGCGGAGCGGCGAGCGAGCGGCTGCGCTGGCGCTCCCAATCTTCATAGCCGCCGGCGACCACATCGACCTTGCCCGACCCGTCGAGGCCGAGCGTGATCGTGACCGTGCGATCGAGAAAATCGCGGTCGTGGCTGACGATCAGCACGGTGCCTTCGTAATCGCCGATCACCTCCTGCAGCAGGTCGAGCGTCTCAAGGTCTAGGTCGTTGGTGGGTTCGTCCAGCACCAGCAGGTTCGACGGCCGCGCGAACTCGCGCGCGAGCAGCAGGCGCGAACGTTCGCCGCCCGACAGCGAACCAACCTTCGCCTCGGCCAGCGACGGGTCGAACAGGAACTCCTTGAGATAACCGTGGATGTGCTTGCGGACGCCCAGCACCTCGATCCAGTCGCCGCCATCCGCCAGCACGTCGCGGACACGCTTGTCTGGAGCCATCAGCTTGCGTTGCTGGTCGATGATGACGCCGTCCAGCGTCTTGGCGAGCTTGACCGTGCCGCTGTCGGGCGCGAGTTCGCCGGTCAGCAGCTTGAGCAGCGTGGTCTTGCCGGCACCGTTCGCGCCGACGATGCCGATCCGGTCGCCACGCGTGATGCGCAGTGTGAGGTCGCGGATGATGGGGCGGGTCTCGAATGATTTGGACACGTTTTTGGCATCGATCACCGTCTTGGTGCGCACGTCATCGGTGCCGATGGCGAGGTTTGCCGCCCCTTGCGGGCCGATCATCGACGCGCGTTGCGCCCGCATTTCCTTGAGCTTGGACAGTCGGCCCTGGTTGCGCCGCCGCCGGCCGGTCACGCCGCGCTGGAGCCAGTGTTCCTCCAGCTTGAGGCGCGCGTCCAGCCGCTCCGCCTGGCGCTGTTCGTCGGCATAGACCGTCTCCGTCCACGCCTCGAAGCCGCCATAGCCGACCTCCGCGCGCCGCAGCGCGCCGCGATCGAGCCATAGCGTCTGCCGCGTCAGGCGGGTGAGGAAGGTGCGGTCGTGGCTGATGACGACGAACGCGCCGGTGAAGCGCTGGAGCCAGCTTTCCAGCCACTCGATCGCGACGATGTCGAGGTGATTGGTCGGCTCATCGAGCAGCAGTACGTCGGGTTTCAGCGCCAGCGCGCGGACGATCGCGGCGCGACGACGTTCTCCTCCCGAGGCGGTGACGGCGTCGCGCAACAGGTCGATGCCGAGCTGATCCGCAATCGCGTCCGCCTCGTGCGCGGCCGGGGCATCATCGCCGGCGAGGACATAATCGGCAAGCGTCGCATGGCCGGCGAGGCTGGGTTCCTGTTCCAGCATCACCACCCGCGTGCCCGGTACGATCGTGCGCCGGCCTTCGTCGGCATCGACCTGATTTGCGATCAGGCGCAGCAGAGTCGACTTGCCCGCCCCGTTGCGGCCGATCAGCGCGAGGCGATCGCGCTGGCCGAGATGAAGGTCGAGGTGGCGGAACAGCCAGCCAGAGCCCTGGATGATGCCGAGGTCTTCATATGCTAATACAGGTGCCGCCATGGAGGGGCATGTAGGGGTCAGCGTTCGCGCCGTCATCAACCCTCTCCCGCTTTCTCGGGAGACGGACAGCCGCGAAGCGGCAGGGTGAGGGCGGGACGCGGTTCGAGGTACGTGCGCCCGGACCCGCGTCAGGCCCTAACCCTGCCGTCTGCGGCGGCTGTCGGCCACCTTTCAGCCCTATTCACAGGGGGTTCAAAGCGTCCTAGCTAGACAATTCTCATGTTGTTGCTTTGGTTGAGTCTCTGGGCCGCCCCCATTTCGATGCCCGCGTCGATGGACTTGCCGATGCCCGTGGCTCAGCGCGGCCCACCCCATCTCGGCCGTCCTCATCGCGGCGAGCAGTGGCTCGTGTTCGAGCAGCGGCGGGGCGGGCGCATCCTGCCGTTGCGCGAGATCGAGGCGCGTGTCGTGCCGTCGATGCGTGGCGCGGACTATCTCGGCTTCGACTTCGATGGGGTGAGCGCGGTTTACACGCTCAAGTTCCTGCGCAATGGCGCGGTGATCTGGGTCGAGGTGGATGGCCGTTCCGGGCAGATCCTCGGTCGAACGGATCGATAGGGGAAGCTTCTCATGCGCGTTCTGATCGTCGAGGACGAGCCGACACTCGGCACTCAGTTGAAGAACACGCTGGAGGCTGCGGGCTATGCGGTCGACCTCGCCACCGACGGCGAGGAAGGCCATTATCTCGGCGCCAACGAAAGCTATGATGCGGTGGTGCTCGATCTTGGCCTGCCGGAGGTCGACGGGCTGACGGTGCTGGATCGCTGGCGCAAGGAGGGGCGCGTCATGCCCGTGCTGGTGCTGACCGCGCGCGACAGCTGGTCCGACAAGGTGGCAGGACTGGACGCGGGTGCCGACGACTATGTCGCCAAGCCGTTCCAGACCGAGGAGCTGATCGCGCGGCTGCGCGCGCTGATCCGCCGCGCGTCGGGCAATGCCAGTTCGGAGCTGAACGCGGGCGACATCCGTCTCGACACACGATCGGGCAAGGTCACCCGCGCGGGTGAGGCGGTGAAACTGACTGCGCAGGAGTACAAGCTGCTTTCCTACCTGCTGCATCACAAGGGTAAGGTGGTGAGCCGGACGGAGTTGATCGAACACATCTACGATCAGGATTTCGATCGCGACTCGAACACGATCGAGGTGTTCGTGACGCGCATCCGCAAGAAGCTGGGGCAGGACGTGAT
Source organism: Sphingomonas bacterium (assembly GCF_028292945.1). GTDB lineage: Bacteria > Pseudomonadota > Alphaproteobacteria > Sphingomonadales > Sphingomonadaceae > Sphingomonas. Next base: position 45,537 of record NZ_JAQGLJ010000008.1, read on the forward strand.
CACCACCATCCGCGGGCTGGGATATAGTCTGGAAGACCCGGACGCGTGAGTTGATGGGGAAGGAAGACGGCCAATCGCGCGTGACTGAACGAGCCTCTTCCGCCACCCACACCGGCTCGCTGCAGCGGCGCATGATCCTCATCGCGGCGGCATGGATTACGCTGCTGCTGGCGGGTGGCGGGTTCGCGCTGGACCGGGTGCTGTCGGTCGCGGTCACGCGCAACTTCGACGATCAGCTGCAATATGTGCTGACGTCGCTTTTGACCTCCGCCGAGATCGGCCCGGTGGGCGAGGTGATCAACACCCGCGAGCCGGCGGATCAGCGGTTTCTGGAGCCGGGCTCGGGCCTGTACTGGCAAGTCAGCGCCAAGGGGCAGGAGCCGTACCGGTCGCGGTCGTTGTGGGACCGGGCGCTCGCCTATGGCACCGCGCATGCCGACCGTAACGTGCACTCCTATGACAGCGCCCAGTTTGCGCCGGAGAAGCTGCGCGTCGTCGAACGCGACGTGACGCTGCCCGGGTCGACGACGGTGTGGCGGTTCCAGGTGGCGGAGAACCGCGAGGCGCTGGACGCGCAGATCGCGGTGCTCCGGCGCACGGTGATCCGATCGTTCGCGCTGCTGGCGCTGGGACTGCTGGTGCTGGCCGCCTTGCAGACCGTCTACGGCCTGCGGCCGTTGCGCCGCGTGCGCGAGGAGATCGCATTGATGCGGGCCGGTCGGTCGAACCGCGTGTCGTCGGCGATGCCGGTCGAGGTCGCACCGATGGTGGATGAGCTGAACGCCCTGATCGAGCATAATGAACGGCAGGCGGAGGAGGCGCGGCGGCATGCCGGCAACCTGGCGCATGCGCTGAAGACGCCGCTGACAGTGATCATGAACGCGGCGACGGCAGGCGCGGACGATCTGGCGGAAACGGTGGTGCGCGAGGCGCGGACGATGCGGCGGCAGGTGGACCACCACCTCGCACGCGCGCGCGCCGTCGGGCGGCGCGGATCGGCGCACAGCCGCGCGGCGGTGTGGCCGAGCGTGGAGTCGGTCGAGCGCGCTGTGGCGCGCCTGTATCAGCATGTCCGCATCGACTCGGAGGGGCCGAAGGATCTGTGCGCGCATGTCGAACGGCAGGATCTGGACGAGATGCTGGGCAATCTGGTCGAGAACGCCGCAAAATATGGCGGGGGCAGCGTGTTCGTGACCGTGGCGGCGCAGGCCGGGTTCGTGGAGATCCTGGTCGAGGACGACGGCACGGGCATCCCCGAAGAGGAGCGCGTCCGCATCTTCGACCGTGGCGTCAGGCTGGACACGGGCAAGCCGGGGACAGGGCTGGGCCTAGCGATCGTGCGCGACGTGGCGGAGATCTACGAAGGTACGGTGGCGCTGGAGGAGAGCGAAGACCTGGGCGGGTTGCTGGTGCGGTTGCGGCTGCCGGCGGCGGGTTAGCCAAGCCCCTCTCCCGCAGCCGGGAGAGGTCTTACTTGCGCCGCCCCAACCGCCCGCGCCACAAGCCCTTGCCGCTGAGCGGCTCGAACATCTCGTCAGGGTTCTCGGGATCGAGCACTTCGTTGTCGGCCAGCCATTGCTGGATCGCCGGCAGGTCGGGCACCTCGTAAGGGCGCAAGGAGCGGCCCGGCCCACGCAGCTGCTCCACCGTGGCGATCAGCGAACCGGTCTCGGCCAGCAACTCAGCGACCCGTTCGGGCGTGGTGCCCAGATGTTCGGCAAGCAGGTCATTCCGGATCGCCTCGATGCGCGGCTCGACGGGCTGGTCCTGCAGCGCGGCGTCGATTACCACATCGCACTCGCTGTCGAGCCGCAGCGAACGGTTGTTCATGTTGGCGGAGCCGACGCGCAACGAGCAGTCGTCGACGATCGTGATCTTGGCATGGACATAGATCGGCTCGCCGCCGGCCGTGTAGGGATGATAGATGCGCAGCCGCCCGTGCGGGTCGCGACCGCGCAGCGCCTCCACCAGCCGCGCCCGAGCGGTGTCCATCGCGATCGGCTCCAGCCAGCCCTGCGCGGTCAGCGGGTTGACGATCACGAACTCGGGGCCGTCGGGTTCCTCCAGGCGCCGGGCGATCGCCTCGGCGATGCGGCGCGACGCGAAATACTGGCTTTCGCAATACATCCAGCGTCTGGCCGCCGCGATCTGCGCGAGGAACAGCTTCTCGATCTCCATGACCGGCTCGCGGTCGGGCATCGCCGGTTCGGTACGCGCGATGCCGATCCGTGCATTCTCGAAATCGATGCCAAGCCCCTCGGGCCAGCCGCTGCCCGGCACGTCCAGTGGTGGCAGCTCGCCGCCACCCGCCGCCGCCCATCGATGCCGCGCAAGTTCCGCGATCGCACGCGCGGCCTCGCCGGTGACGCCGGTAGTAGCATCATGCCACGGCTTGTAGGGCTTGCCGCCGGGCCCCTTGCGGCCGGGATCCTCGTCCGCGTGATTGCTGGTGTCCCACCGCTCGCCGGTCATGTCGATGCCGCCGCAAAAGGCGAGCCGGTCGTCGATCGAAACGATTTTTTGATGGTGCGACGATCCGGTCGGGTGGTGGCCGTCCAGCCGGACGGTGATACGCGGGTGCCGCATCCACTTCAGGATGGTGAACAGCGTGCGGCCGCGGAAGATCGACTTCACCGCTCCCATATCCCAGCGCAGAAGGTAGAGGTGGAGATCGGGATTGCGCTCGACCACCCAGTACAGGAACTCGCCGATCGGTTTCGGCCCCTCGCCCTCGTGGCTGAGCACGATGCGCGCGTCGAAGTCCCAGCCGACGAGCAGGATACGGCGCTCCGCCTTGAGGAAAGTGTCGCGCGCGATGGTGAAATACCGGTCGGCATCGACGATCACCGCCATTCGATCGGCCTGGACCACGCGCCAGACATTGTCTCCTTCGCTCAGCATCGGCGCGGCGTTGCGCAACTAGGCCTCCACACGCAACCCGCGATTTTTGCGGCATTGCAGAGCGGCGTGACTAAGTCGCTGGAAGTTCTACCAATCCGTCCGGCCGAACCTACCTATCCGGCATGACGTTTCCGCACATTCTCGCGCTGGGCGACAGCCTGACCGCCGGCTACGGGCTCGCGCCCCACGAATCCTTTCCGCGCCAGCTGGAGGTTCTGCTGCGCCGGCGCTACGCCTCGGCCAGTGTCGTCAACGCGGGCGTCTCCGGCGACACCAGCGCGGGAGGACGGGCGCGGCTGGCGCGCGTGCTGGCGGCGCTGACGGCGCGGCCCGAACTGGCGATCGTCGCGCTGGGCGCCAACGACCTGCTCCGCGGGATCGCACCCGAGCGGATGCGCGAAAATCTGGACGCGATCCTGACCGAACTGGCGCGCTGCGATATTCCGGTGCTGCTCGCGGGGATGTGGGCACCGCCATTTCTGGGTGCGTTCGCCGAGCGGTACAATGGCGTGTTTCCCGCGCTGGCAAAGGCGCATGGCGTGCCGCTGTATCCGTTCTTCCTGGCCGGGGTGGCGGGCGTGGCGGAGCTGACGCTGCGCGATCGAATACACCCCAACGCCCAGGCGATCGGCATCGTCGCGACGCGCATCCTGCCGCAGGTGGAGGCGGCGCTGGCGGGCGCGCAACGTAGGGCTGCTTGAAGCCAACGAAGATAGCTGTCCCCAGTCCGCCGCGCGGTCATCAGAGGAGGTGGCTAGCCCCCGGCGCGGCCGACTGGGCCTCAGCTTCCGCCGGGAGGAGAATGGTACGAAGCCTTCTTCCAACTTCAGGCAGCCAGCGCCGACCCTCGTACCGACTGCGCCGTCAGCGTCAGGCTGCGTTTCCGCGCCGCGTGATCGTAGATGCTGGTCGAGACCATCACCTCGTCGACGCCGGTGCGCTGCACGAAAGCGGCGATCCCGGCCGCCACGGTCTCTGGCGTGCCGACGGCGGAGCATTGCAGGACATGATCGAGGATCGCCGATCCTTGCGCCCCCAGCGACTCCCGATAGCCGACGACCGGCGGGGGTAGCTGGCGCGGGTTGCCGGTGCGCAGCGCGACGAACGACTGCGCCTGCGACGAGGCGAGCAGTTCCGCTTCCTCCTGCGTGTCGGCGGCGAAGACGTTGAAGCCGGCCATCGCATAGGGCTGCTGGAGCCGCTCCGAAGGGCGGAAGTCCCGGCGATAGATCGCCATCGCCTGATCGAGTGCGTCCGGTGCGAAGTGCGACGCAAAGGCGAACGGCAGGCCAAGCGCGGCGGCGAGTTGCGCGCCGAACAGGCTGGAGCCGAGGATCCACATCTCCGGCGACGCGCCTGCGCCCGGCGTTGCGGCAATGCCCGTTCGGCCGTCATCGGCGAAATAGCTCTGCAGCTCCATCACATCGCGCGGGAAGTCGTTGGCGTCGCTCGCCAAAGTGCGCCGCAGCGCCTGCGCGACGCGCTGATCGGAACCGGGGGCCCGCCCCAGTCCCAGATCGATGCGACCGGGGAATAGCGCGTCGAGCGTGCCGAACTGCTCGGCGATCACGAGCGGCGCGTGATTGGGCAGCATGATGCCGCCCGAGCCGATGCGGATAGTCTTGGTCGCCGCGCCGACATGCGCGAGCACGACGGCGGTCGCGGCGCTGGCGATGCCGCGCATCCCGTGATGCTCGGCCGCCCAGTAGCGCGCGAATCCCTCCGCTTCGGCATGCGCGGCTAGATCGGCGGCGTTGGCGAGCGCCTGCCTGACGGTGCCGCCTTCCACAACGGGGACGAGGTCTAGGAGCGAGAGGCGGGTCATCGAACCGATATGGGTGCTCAGAAGCCGAACGACCACCTCAGCGCCGCGCCGTAATCGTCGGCAAGGGCGGCGACGTTGCCGGGATCGCGTCGCCAGTAGAGGTTGGTGTGCATCGCGCCGCCCGCGAGCGCAAAGGCGTAGCGCGCCTCTAGGTCGAGCTCGCGGCCGGTCGGCGCAAGGTTGAGGCGCTGGGTGCTATAGGTGCCGACGCTGCGGGTGGCGTAATGCCAGGCGGTCGGCAGCGTCAGGTCGAGGCCGCCGCTGGCGACGCGCAATGGCTGAGCGATGCGCAGGCCGATGCTGTCGCCGCCGAACACGCCGGTCTTGCCGACATCGGCGGACCAGGCGTTCGTGTTGAGCTTGCCGCTGCCCGTCATGCCACGGACCCGCGCGTCGGTTCGACCCGCGCGATACTGCGCGCCGACGGTCCACCCGCCGCTGTCGAGTCGCGCGCCGGCGTCGGCGAACCAGCTGGTGCCGCCGGGACTGCCGAGCGCCGCGTCAAGCCGACTGCCGAGCAGCGTGTCGCGTTCGCCCAGCCGCGTGAGCGCGGCGGTGGCGATGACCGGCCCGAACTGCCGGTCGACCGCCAGGTTGACCCGGTCGTACGGTGTGCGCTGCCACTGGCGCGCGCCGGGCATCAGTCGTCCCCGTGGCGACAGCACCGCGCCCGCTTCGGCGGTAGCGGTGACGCCGAGCCGGCCGAGGCGATGCCGCACGGCCATCGACGATCCGGCGGCGGTGTCGAAGCCGGTCGCATCGCTCTGGGCGATCAGGAACGCAGGCTCCCGCGCGCCGCCGAGCTGCGCCGACATGCCGGCGGCGCTCTGCCGAATGCCGAAGGCGACGCTGGTCCTCGCATCGAGCCGCTGCGTGATCGAGCCGGCGATCGCCCGCGCGGCGTCGGCATCGCGGCCGGTGAGGCGGGTGGGTTCGAGCGTCAGGCCGGTGCGGGTGGGCTGGAGCGTTATCGCCACCGCGGTGCCGCCGACGGCGAAGCTGGTGTGACGGGTCACGCCGGTCAGCGCGTTGCCGAGCGGACGAGCCGGCGCGGCACGGCCGATCGACTGCGCGAGGTCGATCGCGAACGCGCGCTCGAACCCGTCGAGTATCACCGCGCCGACCCCCAACGAGCGCGCGTCACCAATTGGCGCGGAGGTCCAGCCGGTGCTGCCGCCGGTGGTCGACACGGTCGCGGTCGCACCCGCCACCGTCGATGTGCCGACTGGCTGGAAGGCGCGCGTCAGATCCAGGATACCTCGGCCATAGACCGGGTCGACGCCTGGCGCGCCCACGTCGCGCGCGGTGGAGAGCAGCAGGCTCACGATCTGCGCGCCCGTCAAGTTCGGGAACGCCTGCGCGAGCAGCGCCACCGCGCCCGAGATCTGTGGTGCCGCAAACGATGTCCCCGACCACAGTCGCGGCAGGTTGTCGGCGTTGGGCGCCCGGACGCGTTCGCCGACCGCCGCCAGATAGGTCGCGGCCCCGGTGCCGGCCTTGTCGCTGAAGCTCGACACGCCATCGCCTGTGCCGACCGAGCCGGCGACGATGATCGCGCCATTGGCGTTGGGGGTGTTGGCGACGTTGGTGAAGGGATCGGGGTTGTCGGTGCCGTCATTGCCGGCAGCGATCACGACGACGATCCCCGCCGCGGTCGCGCGGCCGATCGCCTGTTGCAGCGAGAACGGCATCTCCGACCCGCCCAGCGAGATGTTGATGACGCGCGCGCCTGCGGTGACGGCCGCGTCGACGCCCGCGCCGATCGCGTCGGTGCCAAAGCGGCAGCCGCCCTCGCCCTCGTCGGTCTCGGGCTCGGCGCAGCTGCCGGGGCGGTCGACGCGGTAGGCGATCACGGTCGCGCCGTAGGCGACGCCATGCGTCCCCGCGCCGTTGCGGCGGCCGGCGGCGGTAAAGGCGACGGCGGTGCCGTGGCCGTCGGCGTCATCGATGCTGGTGTTGCCGGCCAGGGCTTGCGAGGCGGACGACAGCCGGCCCTCAAACTCCGCGCTGGCGAGGTCGATGCCGCTGTCGATGACCGCGATGCCGGCCCCCGCACCGGTAGCATTGGCATTGTAGGCGGCGAGCGCATTCATGCTCACGGCGCCCACCGTGGCGCGGTATTCGGGTGTATCGACGGCACTGGTGGGGGTCGGCGTCGGGGTGGGGGTCGGAACGGGTGTCGGGGTGGGGGTGGGCGTCGGGGCCGGCGTGACCGCGATCGGGGGGGCGGGCGTGCTCTGGACGCCTCCACCGCTGCCGCCGCCGCACGCCCCCAAGACTGCTGTGCAGATCAACGCCGCACCCCGCAGCAACCACGCCCTTGCCGCCATGTCCGCCATCCTCTTGGGAAGTGGGCTAAATACTTGTGATCTTGCAGCTTTACATCAGCTTAACGCGTCGTCCGGGGGCGGGTTGCCGCGCCGCGAAGCTTTACCTACACGTTCGCGCGATGCCCCCGGCGCTCCGTCATGTCGATGCGTGGATCTTCGATCTGGACAACACGCTGTATCCGGCGCGGTGCAACCTGTTCGAGGCGGTCGACAAACGGATGACGACGTACATCGCGCGACTGCTCGGGCTGGACGACGCGGCGGCGCGGGCGTTGCAGAAGGGCTGGTTCCACGCGCACGGCACCACGCTGGCGGGACTGATGATCGAGCATGGCGTCGATCCGCACCACTTTCTGGCCGACGTCCACGACATCGAGATGGACGTGCTGGAGCATGACGCGCCGCTGGCCGCCGCGATCGCGCGGCTGCCGGGGCGCAAGCTGGTCTTCACCAATGGCGACCTGCCCTACGCCGGTCGCATCCTCGAGCGGCTGGGACTCGGCGAGAGCTTCGAGGCGGTGCACGACATCCACGCGATGGAGCTGCGTCCCAAGCCCGCCGCGTCCGCATATCGCGGCCTGTGCGACGCGCACGGCATCGATCCGGCCCGCGCGCTGTTCGTCGACGACATGGCGCGCAACCTGCCGCCCGCAAAGGCGATCGGGATGACGACGGTGTGGGTCGACAACGGGTCCGAGCAGGCTCCCGGAGACGCGCGCGCCGGCATCGACTATACCGTCGCGGCACTCGGACCCTGGCTGCACGAAATTTTGGAGGACGTATGAGCGACGATCTGGCGGCGACCATCGATGCGGGCTGGGAGGAGCGCGCGTCGCTCGGGCTGGATACGCGCGGGCCGGTGCGCGATGCGGTGGAGGCGGCGCTGGCGATGCTGGACGCGGGCACCGCGCGGGTGGCCGAGCCTGACCCCTCTGCTTCTGGGGGCGAGGGCTGGCGCGTCAACCAGTGGCTGAAGAAGGCGGTGCTGCTGAGCTTTCGGCTCAACGACAACGCGGTCATGCCCGGCGGCTATTGGGACAAGGTGCCGCTGAAGTTCGCGGGCTGGGACGAGGCGCAGTTCCGCGCCGCCGGGTTCCGCGCAGTGCCCGGCGCGGTGGTCAGGCGCGGTGCATTCGTCGGCAAGGGCGCGGTGCTGATGCCTAGCTTCGTCAACATCGGCGCGTATGTGGGCGAGGGGACGATGGTCGATACCTGGGCGACGGTCGGGTCGTGCGCGCAGATCGGCAAGGGCGTTCACATCAGCGGCGGCGCGGGGATCGGCGGCGTGCTGGAGCCGCTGCAGGCCGATCCCGTCATCATCGGCGACGGCGCGTTCATCGGCGCGCGCAGCGAAGTGGCCGAAGGCGTGCGCGTCGGCGAGGGCGCGGTGCTGTCGATGGGCGTCTATCTGGGCGCGTCGACCAAGATCATTGACCGTGCCACCGGCGAGGTCTTCCAGGGCGCGGTGCCGCCCTATGCGGTGGTGGTGCCGGGTTCGACCGGCGCGAACCCGGGGCTGTACTGCGCGGTGATCGTCAAGCGAGTCGACGCGCGGACCCGGAGCAAGACGAGCATCAACGAGCTGTTGCGGGATTGACGGGCGTTTGCGTGGATCGTGCCGCGCGGCCTCGGCACGGCGGCGGTCGGACGGATGGATCATCGCCGCCGGGCGCGACGGCAGGCAGGCACCGCCCAGTGCCCCGTCCGTGCGACGGTTCGCTGCCGCAGTCGCGACGCGACGGCGTGAGGAACCGGCGTTGAATGGCGGCGGTGGGGCGGCGGCGGTGACGCGGTGGTCGGCGTGGTCGGCGCCGATCGTCGGCGCGACCACCAGCAGCGGCTTTGGCGAGCGGACCATCGCATACGGATACCGCGTCGGACGGCCGCGGACGCACTGGCCAACGCCCCGTTGGGCAGGCCCAGGAACGTGATCGCGCTCGCGGCGACGCCGAGCGCCCGCATCGCGCGGCGGGTCTCTCGTTGTCGTTCACGCACCAGCCGCGCGCGGGGCCACCGAGGGCTGTTGCAATGGGACGCCGCGCCATCGGCCACGACCAGCACCCGCACTGTCGTGCCGCGCCCGCGCAGCAATCGAATGGGCGCCCAGGCGCCGATGCTCTCGTCGTCGGGACGCGGCGCGATCGTCAGAAGGCTACGCGGACTGCCCACGCGCAGTCTCACAGCAGGGGACGCAGGACGCCATCGGCGATAGCGGCACCCCACCTGCATGCGCTGGGCGTCGGGGCAGGGCTGGCGCAGGTACATCGACACATCGGCGATCTTCGCGGCGAGCGGATGGCCGACGAACAGCGCCTGTACCCCGACCGCCTCCGCGCCCAGCTCCAGCGCACGCCGGCGTGCCCGGCCGGCATTGGGTGGCGAGCCTACGACCTCGCCAATCCGCACCCGGTAGCGCGACCGGGCCCGGTAGGCGGCCGCGAGTGCCGCACTTTCGTCGGTGCATCCGTCGAGTAGCAGGCAAACGTGAGCCGTCGCGGTGGTCGCGTGGGCAAGCCCGTCCAGCGCCGCGAACAGCGACGGCAGGTTGCGCGCCTCGTCACGGACCGGGATGCAGATCGCAATGCTGGGCGAAGCGGCTTGCTTCATTGTCATGATGGTTGCCCACGATTACCTTGCCGTCCGACGCGGTGGGCGTGCGTTCAACCAGCCCGCTTCGCGCGATTGCGACACCGAAGTGCACGCGGCGCAATCTGTTGCCGGCACCTGTCGGGCGGGGACCGCAGGGGGCTGGCGATGGCGTGAACGCGGCGGATCGGGTATCGGGCGCCACCGCGTCGCCAGCCGTGACGGTTCCTCCTTCGATTGTCCGTTGCCACCTCTATGCCGACCGACCCACAGCCCGAACCCCGGCTCCAGTCCCGCGCCGCGCCGCCACGCCCCCGCATCCTGTTCGGCGACCATTCCACGCAAGGCCCGGCGATCGAACGGCTCGCCGATCACGCGCGCTTCGACATCACGGTGGCGGCGTTCGATGCGGTCAACTTCGCCGCCTACGATCTGGTCGTGCCGCTGCGCATCGACCAGATCGCGCTCGCTCGGGCGGCCAACACCGACAAGCGTCGCGCGGTGCTGCCCGAGGCGGAGCTGCTCGACATCTGCGACGACAAGCTGCTGTTCAACGAACACATGGTGGCGCTCGGCTTCGGCGACGCGATCCCGGCGGTGCTGCCCGAGCCGCCGAACCGCTACCCCTATGTCCGCAAGGCGCGGCGCGGCGATTTCGGCAAGGGCGTCGTCATCGTCCGCGCGCCGGGCGAGGACGAGCCGTCGCCCGACAGCTTCGCCCAGGTCGCGGTGGAGGGTGCGGACGAATATGTCCTGCACCTGCTGCGCGTCGACGCGCGGGTGCGCTACTCGCTGTGTTACCGCTACGACATGGGCATTGAGCTGAGCGTGCGCGGCGCGGTGGACCATTATCGGTCCATGGCGCCGGCCGAGCCCGGCGACGTGCTGCCGGCGTGCGCGGCGATGCTGGACGCGCTGGGGTTCGAGGGCACGTGCTGCTTCAATTACAAGCTGGTGGACGGGCGGGCGATGATCCTGGAGCTGAACCCGCGCTTCGGCGGGTCGCTGGTGGGCGACGTCAACGGCTATCTCGCCGCGCATTGCGCCGCGCTGGGGTCGTGAGCGCGCTTGCCCCGGCCCCCTCGCGCCCCTAACCGGACTCGCGACAAGAGGACGCCCTGATGCCGAACGAAAACCCGCTGGACCGCCTGCTGGTGCTGGAGATGGTGCGCGTGACGGAGGCGGCCGCGATCGCCGCGTCGACGCTGACCGGGCGCGGCGACGAGAAGGCGGCGGACGCGGCGGCGGTGGAGGCAATGCGCGAGGCGCTGAACAGCCTGGCGATGGACGGCACCGTGGTGATCGGCGAAGGCGAGCGCGACGAGGCGCCGATGCTGTTCATCGGCGAAAAGGTCGGCAGCGCGCAGGGCACGGGGCCCAAGATCGACATCGCGCTCGATCCGCTGGAGGGCACCACGATCTGCGCCAAGGCGGGGCCGAACAGCCTCGCGGTGCTGGCCATCTCCGAAGCCGGCGGGCTGCTCAACGCGCCCGACGTGTACATGGACAAGCTGGCGGTCGGACCGGGCTATCCCGACGGCGTGATCGACCTCGATCGCTCGCCGGCCGAGAACGTGCGCGCAGTGGCGGCGGCGAAGGGCGTGTCGCCGGCCGAGATCATCACCTGTGTGCTCGACCGGCCGCGCCACGAGGCGCTGATCGCCGAACTGCGCGCGCTGGGCTGCGGCATCATGCTGATCCCCGATGGCGACGTCGCCGGCGTGATCGCGACCACCAACCCGGACACGACGGTGGACCTGTACATGGGTTCGGGCGGCGCGCCGGAGGGCGTGCTGGCGGCCGCCGCGCTGCGCTGTGTCGGCGGGCAGTTCAAGGGCCGGCTGCTGTTCCGCAACGACGACGAGCGCGCGCGCGCGGCGAAGTGGGGCGTGACCGACCTCGACCGGCAATACGACCTGACCGACCTGGCCAAGGGCGACTGCATCTTCGCCGCGACGGGGGTGACGGACGGCTCGCTGCTCGCGGGCGTCAAGCGCAAGGGCAAGATCATGACCACCGAGAGCGTGGTGATGCGCGCGTCGTCGGGTACGGTGCGCTGGGTGAAGGGCGAACACCGGATTGGCTGAACGGCTCGCCGTGGCGGGCCTGCTCGCCGCGCAGCTCGCCGCCCTGTGCTGGTTCCTGAAGGGCGACCTGGCTTCGTGGCGCGTGTTCCAGGCGCTGCGCGAGACGGGGTCGCGGCAGCGGCGGTATTGGCGGTGGACGGTGAAGCCGTGGTTGGCCTTCGCGCTGCCGTCGCTGGCGGGGCTGCTGCTGATCGGGCGCGGCGAGGCGTTGACGACGATGCCGGCGGAATTCGGGTCGGTGGCGCGCCTGTTACCGCGACTGGAGGGCCAGGCGCTCGACACGATGCTGGCGAGCGCGGGTCTGGGCATGCTGATCGGCACGGTGCTGATCGTGGTGGCGAGCCGGCTGCGGCGGTCGCGCAAGCCGATCGGCACGCTGGGCGACATCGGCGCATTGCTGCCGCGCAACCGCGCGGAGCTGGTGCCGGCAGCCCTGCTGTGCGTCACCGCCGGCGTGACGGAGGAGCTGACCTTTCGGCTGTGGCTGCCGCTGCTGCTGGTGCTGTTGACGGGCAGCGCGGCCTTCGCGTTCGGCGCGGCGGCGCTCCTGTTCGGGCTGCTGCACCTGTATCAGGGCTGGCCCGGCGTGGTGGGCACCACGGCACTGGGGGCGGTGCTGAGTGCGGTGTACCTGATGACGGGGCTGTTATGGCTGGCGGTCGTTCTGCACATCGCCATCGACCTGAACGGCCTGGTGCTGCGGCCGTTGCTGCTGGGGGCGTGGCGAAGCTGAAGAACCGAGCCACGCCGCGGCAAAGCCGCGTCATCGGATGGATGCTTCGCCCCGCCGGCCGGGCTCGCCGCCGAGCCGCGGAATAGCCGCGCTATTCCGCTGCGGCTACGCCTTCAGCCGCCAGCCCGTCTTGAAGATCCACCAGATCACGCCCAGGCAAGCCAGCAGAAACGCGAAAGTCACCAGAAGGCTGACGCCGATCGCGACATCGCCCTCGCCGAAGAAGCTCCAGCGGAAGCCGCTGACGAGGTAGACGACCGGGTTGAACAGGCTGACCGTGCGCCACGGCTCGGGGAGCATGGCGATCGGGTAGAAGCTGCCGCCCAGGAACGTCAGCGGCGTGATGAGCAGCGCAGGCACGAAGTTGAGCTGCTCGAATCCCTTCGCCCAGACGCCGATGATGAAGCCGAACAGGCTGAACGCGACGGCCGTCAGCAGCAGGAAGCTGAGCATCGCCAGCGGGTGCTCGATGCGCAGCGGCACGAACAGCGCCGCCGTGGCGAGGATGATGAGGCCCAGCACCACGGATTTGGTCGCCGCCGCGCCGACATAGCCGAGCACCAGCTCGAAGGCGGACACGGGCGCGGACAGGATCTCGTAGATCGTGCCGGTGAACTTGGGAAAGTAGATGCCGATGGATGCATTGCCGATGCTCTGCGTCAGCAGCGAGAGCATGATGAGGCCGGGTACGATGAACGCGCCGTAGCTGACGCCGTCGACCGCCTGCATACGACTGCCGATCGCGCCGCCGAAGACGATGAAGTACAGTGACGTGGTGAGCACGGGCGTGACGAGCGACTGCCACAGCGTGCGCAGCGCGCGCGCCATCTCGAAGCGGTATATGGCCCAGACGGAATGCGGGTTCATGCGCGCACCCCGTCACGCAGCGATTCGTCATGCTGAATTTGTTTCAGCATCCATTCGCGACCCTCGACGGCACGCCCGCCGCTGCCGTCTCGCATGGACCCTGAAACGAGTTCAGGGTGACGAAGAGGGCCAGTCACCGTTTCTCCCCCACCAGGTCGACGAAGATGTCCTCCAGGCTCGACTTGCGCGTTTCCAGGTCCTTGAACGCGATGCCCTGTTCGCGAAGATCGGTAAGGAGCGACGGGATGCCGGTGCGTTCGGCGGTGGCGTCGAACCGATAGCGCAGCGTGCGGCCCTCGTCCTCCAGCTCCAGATCGCGGTCGGCGAGCACGGGTGGAAGCGCGGCAAGCGGCTCGACCAGCGCCACCGCCAGCTCGCGCTTGCCCAGCTTGCGCATCAGCGCGACCTTGTCGTCGACCAGTAGCAGCCGGCCCTTGTCGATCACGCCGACGCGGTCGGCCATCTCCTCCGCCTCCTCGATGTAATGCGTGGTGAGGATGATGGTGGTCCCCTTGCTCCGCAGGCGGTGGACCAGCTTCCACATGTCGCGGCGCAGCGCCACGTCGACGCCGGCGGTGGGTTCGTCGAGGAACAGCAGCCGTGGCTCATGTGCGAGCGCCTTGGCGATCAGCACGCGGCGCTTCATCCCGCCCGACAGCTCCATGATCTTGGCATCACGCTTGTCCCACAGCGACAGGTCGCGCAGCACCTCCTCGACGTGATCGTCCTTGGCGGAGTGGCCGAACAGGCGGCGGCTGAACTTCACGGTGGCCTGCACCGTCTCGAACATGTCGACCGACAGCTCCTGCGGGACGAGGCCGATGGTGCGGCGGGCATGCTTGTAGTCGCGCAGCGCGTCGTGGCCGGCGACGGTGATCGTGCCCGCGCTCGGACGGACGATGCCGCAGATGATCGAGATCAGCGTCGTCTTGCCAGCACCATTGGGGCCGAGCAACGCAAAGATCTCGCCGGTGTCGATGGACAGGTCGATCGGGTGCAGCGCGGTGACGCCGCCGGCATAGGTTTTGGTGACGCCGGCGACGGAGAGGATCGGGGAGGGCACGGGTGCGCCGTAGCGGGACGGGGAAGGGCTGTCGAATGCGGACGGAGCGTCGTTGTGCGGGTTCATGCGGAGCTAGCATCGGTTCCTCCCCAGCTTCCGCCGGGGAGGAGCTTTGGCCACGTCGTTCCTTATTTTGCCCGTGCCGCCTTTACCGCCGCTTCCAGCGCGTCGAGCGGTTGAGCACCGGAGAGGACGCGGTTGCCGACCACCCAGCTGGGGGTGCCGCTGAGGCTGAGCGTGCCCGCGACCTCCAGGTTGCGACGGATCTCCGCGTCGGCATCGGCCGGAACGCGCGCGGGGTCGATCCCGGCGGCGGCGGCGGCGCTCGCGATCGTTGCCGGGCTGACCGGGCCGGCGGCGAACAGCGCGGTGTTGAAACGGCGATACTGGTTCGGCCCGGCGGCGGCGGCGGCGAGGCTGACCCCGGCGGCGGCGCGGCTCGTCTCGGACAGGATGGGCAGCTCGCGGAATACCACGCGCACCTGCGGGTCGCGGTCGATCAGCTGCTGGATGACCGGCAGGCTCGACCGGCAATAGCCGCAATTATAGTCGAAATACTCGACCACGGTGACGTCGCCCTTCGGGTTGCCGGCCCAGGCGCCGCGATAGGGGCGCACGATCGCGTCGCGGATGGGGGCGACCTGTTTGCCGGTCTCGCGATCCTGCAGCTTCGCCATCGCCTCGGGGATCACTTCGGGATTGGCGAGCAGATAGGCGCGCACTTCGGTGCCGATATCGCCGCTTGGCTGCCCGCGATCGGCGGCCCACATCGCGCCCGCGCCGAGCAGCGCGCCGGCGGCCGCCACCAGCGGCAGGGTCGCCTTGCCTACCGACATAGCTTCTTGTTCTGACTCTTGTTCTTGTCGTCGCACAGCTCGTTGCGCGCGGTCATCGCGATGTCCTGCGCGCGCAGCCAGTCGGGCGTATTGGCGGGCAGATTGGCGAGCGCATAACGCGCGCTGCTCCGCGCGGTGCGGTGGTCGCCGGTGATATGCGCGCGTTCCGCAGTGGCGAGCGCCGCGCGCGCGGTGTCGCCGGTGCGCTCGTACACGGTGCCCAGTTGCAGCCAGCCGAACGGATTGTTGTCGTCGCGCGCGACCGCGATGCGCAGAACCCGGGTCGCTTCGGGATACAGACCCTTGTCCTCGGTCGCGATCAGCGCATGGCCATAAGTCGTCGCGATCAGCGGGTTGTATCGCGAGCCTTCGGTGGCGGACTTGAGGGGCGCAAGCGCCTGGAGCGGCTTGCCCGCCTCCAGCAGGACCTGGCCCTGCACCTCCAGGAAATAGGGATCGTCGGGCTTGGCGCGGATCAGCGCCGCCGCCTCGGCGTCGGCTTTGTCGGGGTAGCCGCTTTTGTGATAGGCATAGGCGCGCGCATAATGGGCGTAGATCGAGCGATCGGTCTCCGGAAACGCCTGCAGCGTGCGTGCGGCCGGTTGCGAATAGCCCTGCAGCTTGGCCTTGATGCGCCGGAACCGCTCCTCGTTGGCCGCGTCGGGACGGGTCGCGAACGCGGGCGACGCCTGAACGTCGGCGGTCAGCGTCGCGATGCGCTGACCCGACAAGGGATGCGTCTGCATGTACGGGTCGATGTTGGCGCTGCCGTAACGGTATTCCGTCTGCTGCTGCAGCTTCTTGTAGAAGGATAGCAGCCCGCGGCCCGTGACGCCGGCGCTGGTGAGGTATTTCAGCCCGGCGGCATCCGTGGTCGCTTCCTGCACGCGCGAAAAGGCGAGATACTTGCCGAGCGCCGCCTGTTGTCCGGCGGCGAGAATACCCGCGCCGGCCTCGCCACCGCCCGCCGCCATCGCCGCGATGCCCAGCACCATCGACAGCAGCGAGATGCCCATCGCCTGCTGCCCGCCCGCGTTGAACACCGCATGACCGTTCGCGATATGGCCGAGTTCGTGCGCGAGCACGCCCTGCACCTCGTTCGCGTTGTCGGCGGCCTGGATCAGGCCCGAGAAGATGTAGATCACCTGACCGCCGGCGACGAAGGCGTTGATCTGATCGTCCTGGATCAGCACGACCTTGATGTCGCGCTCGCCCAGACCGGCAGCCTTGGCGAGCGGGGCCATCATGGCGGCAAACCACGCCTCGGTTTCCGCATCGCGCAGCACGGACTGCGCCGCAGCGGGCTGTGCCCAGGCAAGTGCCACGGTGGCGAGGGCGGCGACGAGACGCTTCATGAGGGGGACCGTTCGCACATTTCGGGGGCAGGGGACAGGTGTGCGGCCGGGGGTGAATGGGGGGTGAAGGAGAGCGAGACGCCCGGTGGGCCCCCGAGGCGCAATGCGAATATCCCCTCCCCGGCGCAAGCCGGGGCCCAGTCCGCGGCGCGGCCGACTCGACCCCGGCTTCCGCCGGGAGGGAAGGGGTGACGCAAGCTACCGCCTGATCACCCCTGTGGACGGTGGCGTTTACTTAGGCGCCGAACGTCCGCTGCCACCAACCGCGGCGCGCCGGGCCCGCATCGGCTTCCGCGTCCTCGGCGAGCGTGCCGTCCTGACCGGTGGCGAGCGTCGCGTTGTCCGTGTCACCCGTCGTCTCGTTCACCGGCGCCGGCGGCGCTTCGACGGCCGACGCGACCGGTTCCCCGCCGGTCTGCGCCTCGATCGCCTCGACGCTCTGGACTGGGGCCTTGCGGCGCGAGCGGCGCTTCGGCTTTTCCTCCGCGTCGGTGGCGACCGGGGGCTCGATCGCCAGTTCCGGCGCCGGCTCCACCGGAGTCTCCCCGGCCTCGGAGTCAGCCGGTCCGGCGTCGGTTGGCGCAGCTTTCCGCCGCGAGCGACGCGGCTTGACCGGAGCCTCGCCGACGAAGGTCGGCTCCTCGCCGGCAGGCTCCGCTGCCTCGGTAACCGGCGCTTCGGCAGGCGCTTCGTCCGCGAGCGTGACGTTCTCGGCGGCGGCGCGCGACCGCGACCGGCGGCGCGTCTTGGGCTTGGCGTCCTCCTCGCGCGTGGGCAGGTCGAGCGGACTCACGACGTAACCCGCATCGGCGGCTTCGATCAACTCCGGCCCGCTGTCGCCAGCGCCGTCGACGTCCGCATCGTCCAGCGGGAGTTCGGCCTCGGTCGGTAGCTCGCCCTCAGCTTCGCCAGCCGTCTCGCCTTCCGGACGCCGACCGCCGCGCCGTCCACGCCGACGTCCGCGCCGGCGGCTACCGTCGCCGTCTTCGCGCGGTTGTTCGCCGACGAACTCCGGCTCCGCACGGTCTGCGGTGTCGCCGTCGGCATCGGCTTCCTCGCCGACCTCGTCGCCAGCTTCGCCAGTGCCCTCGCGCTCACCTTCCTCACGCTCGCCCTCTTCGGGGCGTCCGCCACGCCGGCGACCACGACGGCGGCGACGCTTGCGACCACCTTCGCCGTTCTCGTCGCGTGCCGGGCGCTCCTCGCGCTGGCGCGGCTGGGTCTCGTCGGCCTCCTCCTCGTCGGCGTCCTCCTCCTCGATCTCGATCTCCTCGGGGATCTCGTCCTCGAAGTCGTCCTCCTCCTCGATCACCAATGCTTCGATGCGCGGGGCGTGCGCGGGCGGCGGGCCGGCGGCCTCGACCACCATCCGGGCGCCCTCTTCCTCGCGATCCGGCAGGATCTGGACCTGGACGCCGTAGCGCTCCTCGATCTCGGCAATGTCCGCGCGCTTGCGGTTGAGGACATAGATCGCCGCCTCCTGCGACGCGCGCAGCGTCAGCAGCGAGCCACGCCCGCGCGCGGCTTCGTCCTCGATCATGCGCAGCGCCGACAGACCGGCCGACGCGGCGGTACGGACCAGACCCGTGCCCTCGCAATGCGGGCACATGCGGGTCGAAGCCTCCAGCACGCCAGTGCGCAGCCGCTGGCGGCTCATTTCCATGAGGCCGAACGACGAGATGCGGCCGACCTGGATGCGGGCGCGATCGTCCTTCAGCGCCTCCTTCATCGCCTTCTCGACCTTCCGGACATTGGACCCGTTGTCCATGTCGATGAAGTCGATGACGACGAGGCCCGCCATGTCGCGCAGCCGCAGCTGACGCGCGATCTCCTGCGCCGCTTCAAGGTTGGTCGCGGTCGCGGTCTGTTCGATATTGTGCTCGCGGGTCGAACGCCCGGAGTTGATGTCGATCGCGACCAGCGCCTCGGTCGGGTTGATGACCAGATAGCCGCCCGACTTCAGCTGCACGACGGGGTTGTACATCGCCGCCAGCTGATCCTCGACACCGGCGCGTTGATACAGCGGCACCGCGTCTGCATATTGCTTCACGCGCCGCGCGTGGCTGGGCATCAACAGGCGCATGAATTCCTTGGCCTGGCGATAACCTTCCTCGCCCTCGACGATCACCTCGTCGACACCGGCATTATAGATGTCGCGGATGGCGCGCTTCATCAGGTCGCTATCGCCATAGACCAACGCCGGCGCGGAGCTTTCCAGCGTCGTCTCGCGGATACCGTCCCAAAGCCGGGCGAGGTAGTCGAAGTCGCGCTTGATCTCCGTGCGCGTGCGCTGCAGCCCGGCGGTGCGGACGATGCAGCCCATCGACGGCGGCAGCTTGAGGTCCGCCATGATCGTCTTCAGCCGCTTGCGGTCGCCCGCGTTGCTGATCTTTCGGCTGATCCCACCGCCGTGCGACGTGTTGGGCATCAGCACGCAGTAACGCCCCGCGAGCGAGAGGTAGGTGGTCAGCGCCGCACCCTTGTTGCCGCGCTCCTCCTTGACGACCTGGACCAGCAGCACCTGGCGGCGGCGGATCACGTCCTGGATCTTGTAGCGCCGGCGCAGGTTCATGCGGCGCTGGCGCAGCGCCTCGACTTCGTCGCCATTACGGGCGCCGTCGCGGGGCTTCTTGGAAGTGCCTTCCTCCTCCGCGTCATGGTCCTCGGCATGGTCGGGCTCGTCGTCGCCGAGCGAGGTCACCTCGTCGTGGTGATCGTCGTCGTCATCGCCGCCGTCGTTGCCGTAGTCGGCATCCTCGTCGGCGTCGTGGCGCGCGCGCAGCTCCGCTTCCTCGGCGGCATGCTCGGCCTCCTCGCGGAGCAGCGCCTCGCGATCCTCCTTGGGAATCTGGTAGTAATCGGGGTGGATTTCCGAAAAGGCGAGGAAGCCGTGCCGGTTGCCGCCGTAATCGATGAACGCCGCCTGCAGCGACGGTTCGACGCGAGTTACCTTGGCAAGATAGATGTTACCCTTGAGCTGCTTGCGCTCGGCGGACTCGAAATCAAATTCCTCGATCCGGTTCCCTTTGACGACCGCCACCCGGGTTTCTTCCCGGTGGCGAGCGTCGATCAGCATACGCGTGGTCATTGGTGGTTCTCCACACGCGCGTCCTGCTCCCAAAGGGCGGATGCGCGAGTCGGTAGGGGGCGGCGAAGCGTGTGCCTCGCACGCGGTTTACGTGAAGTGCGTCTGCTCGCGTCCCATCGCCGAACCGGCGCACGCCCGCGCGCCCACCGGCCGGGGCCGGAAGGTCATGCGAACGGGATGGATGCGACATGCGAGCGTCAACCTGGCTGGCCGCCCAGATAAAGCGCGGCCGTGAGAGCGTCGGCGCTGCGGCCTGAACAGGGCACGCGCGAACGCTGCGGCCACCGCTAGCACCGCCGCCGACGTACCGCAACCGGAACGGATTTGCCGGACCGGCGGCAAATGCATGCCGAACGTCGGCTTAACCTTGCCTGTGAAGCAGGTGGTCGCTCCCGGCTGGCTACTCCTCCTTGCGAACGACGGTCAGCAGGCCGCCAGCAAAAGGGTGGTGTTCATGGGCTTTAGCTGGGCTTTTCGCTGGACGGGTGGCGCGCGCCCGCGGCAGACACGCGGGATGCTGAGCCTGCTTGCGGTTGCGGTTGCGATGTTCCCCGGCTCGGCATGGGCCGCGACGGTGGAAAGCGTCCGGGTCGCGGGCGATCGCATCGTGGTCAAGTTCGACGGCCCCGTCACCGATGCCGCCAGCACGATCGTCGCCGGCACGCGCCAGATTCTGCTCGACATATCCAATGCGACGCCGGGGCGCGGCGGGGTGGCGGCGGGGCCGGTGACGCGGGTGACGCAGTCGCGGACCGGCGTCGGCGCGCGCGTCGTGTTCGACCTCAGCGAGCCGACGGTGATCGGCGACGCGCAGTTCGAGCGCGGCGGACGCGAGCTGACGCTGCAAATTCAGGCCGCATCGCCCGCCACCTTCGCCGCCGCCGCGCAGGCGGGGACGTCCAATTACTTCCCCTTCAATCTGGGTGGCCTGCGGCGGCCGAAGTACAAGATCTCCGTTCCCGTGCCGGCGGCTACGAAGGCGACGCCGCTGCCGCGCGTCGACGGCAACGACCGCCGCCCGCTGGTGGTGATCGATGCCGGCCATGGCGGCGTCGACCCGGGCGCGATCAGCCCGCACACAGGACTAAAGGAGAAGGACGCGACGCTGAAGATCGCGCGCGCCATTCGCGACGAGCTGCTCGCCAGCGGGCGGGTGCGGGTGGCGCTGACCCGCGACAACGATCGCTACATCCTCCACCGCGAGCGCTTCGGCATCGCGCGGCGGCTGAAGGCGGATTTGTTCATCTCGATCCATTGCGACAGCGCCGGCACCGAGACCGCGACGGGCGCCACCGCCTACACACTGTCGGAGGTCGCATCGGACAAGGAAGCGGCTCGGCTCGCGGCGCGCGAGAACAAGGCCGACGTGATATCGGGCGTCAACCTGGACCAGCATGCCGATGTGTCGTCGATCCTGATCGATCTGGCGCAGCGCGAGACGATCAACGCCTCGGCCGGTTTCGCCCGCCTGCTCGGCCGCGAGGCGCGCCCGCTGATGCCGGTCAAGGACAATTTCCATCGCATGGCGTCGCTGATGGTGCTGAAGGCGCCCGACACGCCGTCGGTGCTGTTCGAGACCGGCTATATCTCGAACCGCCAGGATGCGGAGTTCCTGGCGTCGGACGGTGGACGCGAGCGGATCGCCCAGAGCGTGACGCGCGCGGTGGAAGTGCATTTCGCCAAGCGGCTGGCGGCGCGGTGATCAATTGAAGCCGGCGCCGTCGAGATCTTGCGCGCCGTCCATGATGCGCTCGATGCGGACTATGCCGTCAATCTCCCTGAACAGAAGAAGATGATGGCCGTGAACAGCCGTTCGCAGTCCGGGCTGAGATCATTCCGCAGGCGGAAGCTCACGGGACGTTCGGCTGCCAAACGCGCCTTGACCTTGAGTTCGGCGACGAAGCTGATGGCTCGCGCCGGACCTGCTTGCCAATGTAGTCAGCGATCGAACGTAGGTCGCGTAGCGCACGCGGTGAGTATTGAAGCGGCTTCAATCGCGCGATTTCATAGGACGCGATGAGCGCCTCAATTTCCGCGTACGCCTCTTCCGCCGGGATGCCAGGACCGCTCTCCTCCCCTTCCTTCACGGCAGCGCGCAGCCACGCCGACTTTGCCTCATCGGACCGCAGCAGGATAGCTCGGTCGCGCAAGGCCTCCGTTACAATCTGCCCTTCTGACTCGTAGCCGTCCTCGATGACGCTGCGCCTTAGACACGCCGCTATGTCGGTCGGGACGGAAATTGTAATCTGCTCAAGCGCGTGCATCGCCGTCTACCGCGTTGCATCGGATTTAGCTGTTCTGGGAGGTTGTGCCGAGCGGAAGGCTGTTCCTCCAGCGCCCGAACCTGCTAACGCCTTGCCCAGTCATGGCGTATGCGTTTTCCCTTCCCGCTCCGGTCCGTTCCTTTGCGCAGCGCCCGTGGGTCAGGCGGCTGGGCAAGCTGGGGGCGTGGGGGTTTCTCCTCCTCGGCCTGGCCATCCTCGCCGGCTGGTTGCTGTTCGCGCGCGATCTGCCGTCGGTCGAGAAGCTGCGTGCCTATGAACCACCCTTGCCGACCAACATCCGCGGCGGCGACGGCACGCCGATCCAATCCTATGCGCGCGAGCGGCGGGTGGAGCTGGCCTTCGCCGAATATCCCAAGCCGCTGATCAACGCTTTCCTGGCGGCGGAAGACAAGACGTTCTTCGAACATGGCGGCGTCGACTATCTGGGCATCCTCTCCGCGTTCGTCACCAACATGCGCAGCGACGGGCGGCCGATCGGCGCGTCCACGATCACGCAGCAGGTCGCCAAGAACCTGCTGCTGTCGAACGAGGTGAGCTATGTCCGCAAGGTACGCGAGGCGATCCTTGCCTATCGGATCGAGGCAACGCTTTCCAAGCAGCAGATTCTGGAATTGTACCTCAACCAGATCGCATTGGGTCGCAATGCGTTCGGGGTGGAGGCCGCCTCGCATGCCTATTTCGACAAGAGCCTGGTCGATCTGAGTCTCGCGCAGATGGCTTACCTGGCCATTCTGCCCAAGGGCCCATCGAACTACGATCCCGTGCGCCACCCCCAGCGGGCCATCGAGCGTCGCAATTGGGTGCTGGGCGCGATGCAGGAGAACGAGTTCATCACGGCAGCGCAGTATCAGGCGGCGCGCGCGGAGCCGCTGGGCACCCAGCCGCGTCAGCCCCCCAAGAACGAGCGCGCAGGCAGCTATTTCACCGAAGAGGTCCGCCGGCTGCTCATCGGCCGATACGGCGAGACCGATCGCGATGGACCCTTCAGCGTCTATGCCGGCGGGCTGTGGGTGCGCACCTCCTTCGACGGAAGGCTGCAGGACCTGACGCAGCAGGCGCTGCGCGACGGCATGACCCGGTACGAGCGCGGACGCGGCTGGTCCGGGCCGATCAAGGAGCTGAAACCCGGGTCGAACTGGGAAACCGGCGGCTGGTTGCAGGCGTTGCTCAACACGAATATCGCGCTCGACTATAATGACTGGCGCGCGGCGGTGGTGATCTCGCGTGTCGGGAACTCCGCCGAGATCGGCTTCACGACCGGCGTGAAGGGCACGCTGCCCGCCGGTAACGCGCAGATGCCGCGTCGTGGCGTGGGGGGCACCGCTTTCGCCGCGCTCAAGCCGGGCGACGTCATCGCGGTCGCGCCGGCGGGGCGGGCCTTTGCGCTACGCTCCGTGCCCAGGGTATCGGGTGGCTTCGTGGTGGAGGAGCCGGCGACCGGGCGTGTGCTGGCGATGCAGGGCGGGTTCGACGCGCGCATCCAGTCGTTCAACCGCGCGACGCAGGCGCTGCGCCAGCCGGGCTCGACGATCAAGCCGATCGTCTATGCCAGTGCGCTGGAGAACGGGATGACCCCCGCGTCGATCATAGTCGACGGGCCGTTCTGCGTCTATCAGGGCGCGAACCTGGGCAACAAATGCTTCCGCAACTTCAACAACCAGGGCGGTGCGGGGCCCAAGACGATGCGCTGGGGACTCGAGCAGTCGCGCAACCTGATGACCGTGCGCACCGCCGCGACCATCGGCATTGGCCGGGTCACCAACACGATCAAGCGGATGGGCGTGGGCGATTATCCTCCCTATCTGTCCTTTTCTCTCGGTGCTGGCGACACCACCGTGCTGCGCATGGTGAACGCCTTTGCGACGCTCGCCAATCAGGGTCGCGCACATGAGCCCAGCCTGATCGACTTTGTCCAGGACCGGCATGGCAAGGTGATCTGGCCGGCCAATTGGCGCGCGTGCGACGGCTGCAACGCGCCCGACTGGAACGGCCAGCCGATGCCCCGTCCCAGCCCGCGCACCCGGCAGGTGATCGACCCGATCACCGCCTTTCAGATGGTGCACATCACCGAGGGCGTGATCCAGCGTGGCACCGCGACCGTGCTGCGCGACCTCAACCGTCCGATCTTCGGCAAGACGGGGACGACGACCGGCCCCAACGACGTCTGGTTCATCGGCGGCACGCCGCAATTCGTCGGCGGCCTGTATATCGGCTACGATCAGCCGCGCCCGCTCGGCGGGGTGCAGGGCGGGACGTTCGCGGCGCCGATCTTCAAGCAGTTCGCGGTGAAGGCGTACGAAGGCATGGAGGTCATGCCGTTCCGTGCGCCCGCCGGCGTGCGCATGGTGCGGATCGATCGGATGAGCGGGCAGCCGGTGTTCGGCGGATGGCCGTCCGCCGATCCGAAATCCGGGGTGATCTGGGAGGCGTTCAAGCCCGAGAGCGAGCCGCGCCGCGCGAGCCGCCGCAGCGAGGCGGCCTCTGCGACCCCGTCCAAGACGGCCCCCACTCCTGCGCCCGGTCGCCGTCGCGCGGCGCCGACGTCCAGCGACACCTTGCAGAAGCAGGAAGGCATCTACTAAGTCGCACGCAGGCACCGTTTTCCCTCCACCCTCCGTAAGGCTGGGGGCACTCACCAAGTCAGGAATACCCGATGCGCGCCGAGGCGCAGGCCCATGTCGAGCAGATCAACGAGGCGCTGGCGCTGTTGCGCCGCTTTCTCGACTGGGATCGCGCGCTCCGGCGGCTGGACGAGCTCAACGCGCGCGTCGAAGACCAGGCGCTGTGGAACGATCCCAAGGCGGCGCAGGAGGTGATGCGTGAGCGCCGCCGGCTGGACGAGGCGATCACCGCCACCCGCGCGATCGAAAGCGAGCTGTCCGACACCGCCGAACTGATAGAGATGGCGGAGGCGGAAGGCGACGCTGAGATGGAGGCCGACGGCGTCGCCAGCTTGGCCGAGCTCGCCACCCGCGCCAATCGCGACAAGGTCAAGGCGCTGCTCGCCGGCGAGGCGGACGGCAACGACACCTATATCGAGGTCAACGCCGGTGCCGGCGGGACCGAGAGCCAGGACTGGGCGGGGATGCTGCAGCGCATGTACGCGCGCTGGGGCGAACGGCACGGATTGAAGGTGGAGCTGGTCGACAGCCACGCTGGCGAGCAGGCGGGGATCAAATCGGCGACGCTGCTGCTGAAGGGCGAGAACGCCTATGGCTATGCCAAGACCGAGAGCGGCGTGCATCGGCTGGTGCGGATCAGCCCCTACGACTCCGCCGCGCGGCGGCACACCAGCTTCGCCAGCGTCTGGGTCTATCCCGTCGTCGACGACGACATCCAGGTCGAATATAACGAAAGCGACCTGCGCATCGACACCTATCGCGCGAGCGGCGCGGGTGGACAGCACATCAACACGACTGACTCCGCGGTGAGGATCACGCACATTCCCACCGGCATCGTCGTGCAGTGTCAGAACCAGCGCTCGCAGCACAAGAACAAGGCGGAAGCCTACAACCAGCTGCGGGCACGGCTGTACGAGCGCGAGCTGGCGATCCGCGAACAGGCGGCCAATGCCGAGAACGCGTCCAAGACCGATATCGGCTGGGGCCACCAGATCCGTTCGTACGTGCTGCAGCCGTATCAGCTGGTGAAGGACCTGCGGACGGGGGCGACCTCCACCTCGCCGAGCGACGTGCTCGACGGCGATCTCGACGACTTCATGGCGGCGGCGCTGTCGCAGCGCGTGACGGGCGAGAAGGTGGCGGTGGAGGACGTGGAGTGACCCACCGTTCGCTTCGAGCGAAGTCGAGAAGCTGGATCCAGGTGTCTCGACTGCGCTCGACACGAACGGTTATGGGAGCGGGGCTTCTCCTCCTCGCCGGCTGCGACGGGGCCAAGCCGCTTCTTAAGCAGCAGGCGAAGCCGCCGGGGCCGTTCCCCGCCGCCGACCGGCCCGTGGCCGGAATCGTCTCGTCGCGCTGGTCGACCGAGGAGGCGCGTGATCGCGTCAACGAGGCGGCGGCGGTGATGGACCGCGCCGGCATCGCCAAGGGCATGACGGTCGCCGACATCGGCGCCGGCGAGGGCTATTACACCATCCGCCTGTCGGACCGCGTCGGACGCGAGGGCCGGGTGCTGGCGCAGGATATCATCTCCACCACCCGCGACGCGCTGGCGCAGCGCGTCGCGCGCGAGCGGCTTGCGAATGTCAGCGTGCGGCTGGGGTCGCCCGCCGATCCGCGTCTTCCGGCAGCGAGCTTCGATCGGGTGCTGATGGTCCACATGTACCACGAGATCGAGCAACCCTATGAGTTCCTGTGGCGCCTGCGGCCAAGCCTGAAGCCGGACGGGCTGGTGGTGGTGGTCGACGCCGACCGGCCGACCCAGAATCACGGCACGCCGCCGGCCCTGCTTGCCTGCGAGTTTGCGGCGGTCGGGTATCAACAAGCGTCGCGGCAGGAGATGACGTCGGCAGGCGGCTATATGGCGACGTTCCGGGTCGCAGGCCCGCAACCGGAGCCGCGCGCGGTCAAGGGGTGCAAGGTGTAACTCTCCCTCTCCCGCAGGCGGGAGAGGGGATATGGGTGGCGACTCACCCGCCGCTCGCTTAAGCTGATCCGATGCGCCAATATCTCGATCTCATGCAGCGCGTGCTCGACACCGGATCGCGGCAGGCGGACCGGACGGGGACGGGGACGCTGTCGGTGTTCGGGCACCAGATGCGCTTCGATCTTCAGGCTGGTTTCCCCGTGCTGACGACCAAGAAGCTGCATCTGCGCTCTATTTTCGTCGAGCTGCTGTGGTTCCTGCGCGGGGACACCAACGTCCGCTGGCTGCAGGAGCGCGGCGTCAGCATCTGGAACGAGTGGGCGGACGCGGACGGCGAGCTTGGCCCGGTGTACGGCAAGCAGTGGCGTGACTGGGTGACGGTGGACGGGCGGCACATCGATCAGATTGAAGGCTTGGTGGAGCAGATCAGGACCGAGCCGCACTCGCGCCGCCAGATCGTCAGCGCCTGGAACCCCGGCGATCTGCACGCGATGGCGCTGGCGCCGTGCCACTGCCTGATCCAGACGCATGTCGCCGAGGGCAAGCTGTCGCTGCAGCTGTATCAGCGGTCGGCCGACATCTTCCTGGGCGTCCCGTTCAACATCGCCAGCTATGCGCTGCTCACGCATCTGCTGGCGGATCAGTGCGGGCTGGCGGTCGGGGACTTCGTCTGGACCGGCGGCGATTGTCACCTGTACCTCAATCATCTCGACCAGGCGCGGCTGCAGCTCAAACGCGAGCCGGGCGTGCTGCCGCGGCTGGAGATTGTGCGGCGGGCGCCCGCGATCGACGCGTACGAGTATGAGGACTTCGTGCTGCATGGGTACGAGGCGCAGCCGCACATCAAGGCGCCGGTGGCGGTGTAACTCCCCTCC
>NZ_JAQGLJ010000039.1 GCF_028292945.1 Sphingomonas bacterium
AGGGCGGAAGCCGAGCGCGCCTGCGCCGAAGTGGAGGACGCGCTCGGCCTTCCCTGCCAGGATCCGATCGTCATGGGAGTCGATCGGATCGCAGACAATCTGATGCGCGCGTTCGCGCCGGAGACAGACGAATGCGCGACGTTGAAACGCGCATAGAGCATTGGCCGCTCGCGGCGCCGTTCCGGATATCGCGCGGCATCAAGACGGTTGCCGAAGTGGTGACGGTCGAACTCCATGTGGGCGGGCAGGTCGGCCGGGGCGAATGCGTTCCCTACCCACGCTATGGCGACAGTGCGGAGAGCGTCTCCCGCCAGATCGACGAGGTCAGGGAGGCGCTCGCAAAGGGTGCGCGGGGTGATCTGCCGGGCCTGCTGCCGCCCGGCCCCGCGATGAACGCGATCGATTGCGCGCTCTGGGATCTGGAGGCGAAGCTCTCCGGGCGATCGGTCGAGCAGATGCTCGGAAAGACGGTCCCGCCGGTCTTGACCGCGCTCACCGTCAGCCTCGACACGCCGGATAGAATGGCCGCCGCCGCCGCCGCCATTCGCGAAGCGGCGCTGATCAAGGTCAAGGTGAACGCCGAGGAGCCGGAGGCCTGCATCGGCGCGGTGCGAAGGGCGGCACCGGGCGCTGCGCTGATCGTCGATCCGAACGAGAGCTGGGATCTCGATCTGCTGACCAGGATGCAACCGATCCTGCAGGAGCTTCGCGTCGAATTTGTCGAGCAGCCTCTGCCCTGCGAAGACGATTTCGGCCTCGAAGGATTCGAACCGCTGGTCCCGATCTGCGCGGACGAGTCGTGCCACACCGCCAAGGACCTAGACATCCTCAGGCGGCGATATGGCATGGTCAACATCAAGCTCGACAAGACCGGGGGCCTCACCGGCGGCCTCGAACTGCTCGAAGCGGCGCGCGCGCGCGGCTTCGGCGTCATGGTCGGCTGTATGGTCAGCACTTCGCTGTCGATCGCCCCCGCCATGCATATCGCCGCCCGCGCCGATTATGCCGATCTCGATGGTCCGCTCTGGCTGAAGGAAGACCGGCCGGGCGGCGTGTCGCTGCAGGATGGCCGCTTGACGCCGGCCACGGACCTCTGCTGGGGCTGAACGGTGCCGGACACCCCTTCCCGCGACGCGCGCGCAACGAGCCTTGGTTCGTTCCTGGCGGCGATCAGCCCGCCGATGACCCCGGCGCTGGTGCTCCGTCGCGACAGCCTGCTCAGCAACTTACAGATCATGCAGGCGCTGTGCGACGAAGCCGGCGTCCGGCTGCGCCCGCACGGCAAGATGCACAAATGCTCGACGATCGGATTGCTGCAGGTCGAGCTGGGCGCGGTCGGGCTGTGCTGCCAGACGGTCGGCGAAGCGGAATGCTTTGCCGCCGCCGGCATCGGCGACCTGCTCGTCACCGCGCCGGTGCCAGCCTGGGGTGCGGCACGGCTGGCGGCGCTCGCGGCGGCCGGAACGAGGCTGTCGGTCGTCGCCGATGACGAGGGTCAGATCGAGCGCCTGCAGCGGGCCGCGCACTCCGCCGGCGCAATGCTCCACGTGCTGATCGACGTCGATCTCGGACTTCACCGCGCCGGCTGCCCGCCTCAGCAGGCGACCGCCTTGGCGAGACTGGTCGATCAGGCGAGCCACCTGAGCTTCGAAGGCGTTCAATCCTATCTTGGACATCTCCAGCACGAACCCGATCGCCAGCGTCGTCGCGCCGGGAATGCCGCGGCCGCGCACCGGCTGCGATCGCTGGTCGAAGAGCTCAGTGACGTTGGGCTACCCCCGAGGCTCGTCACCGGCGGCGGCACCGGGACCTATGCCGACGATTTCGCCAATGGCGTATTCAACGAGCTCCAGGCAGGCTCCTATGCGGTCATGGATGTGGAATATGCCGCCTGCGGCGCACCGCAGGGCGAGGATTGGCCGTTCGAGCCGTCACTGTTCCTGTGCGCCAGCGTGGTCTCAGCGCGCCACAAGACCCATGTCACCACCGACGCCGGGCTGAAAGCGGTGTCGGTGGATGGCCCGCCGCCGCGGGTGGTCGCGGGCGCGTCCGGCGAGAGCAAATGGCGCTCGCAGGGCGACGAACATGGCGCCATCATCCACCCGGATTTCACCGCCCTGTTCGCAGCCGCCTCCGACCGGCTGACGCTGTCGGCCGAGATCGACGCGATCGACGAGGCGGACTCGATCCCCTGGCCGATCGACGCGCCGAAGAGCGGTGCCCTGGTTTGGCTGCAACCGGGACATTGCGATCCGACGATCAACCTCTACGATACTTTCATCGTCGCCGATGAGGACGGAGCGCTGGACCATTGGAGGATCGACGCCCGGCGCCGCTGGGAATCGTGAGCCGATGAAAATCCCGCCGGTTCCGTTCACCCTGACCGACTGGAGCGCGGTGCCCGCCACGACCCACCCCGGCGACGCCGGCGTGGCGATCTGGAGAACCATCGAGGTCGGCGACCTGCGGATTCGGATGGTGGAATATTCGCCAGGCTACATCGCCGATCATTGGTGCGATCGCGGTCACGTGCTGCTCGTGCTGGAAGGCGAGCTGGTCAGTGAGCTCCGCGACGGGCGCTCCTTTGCCCTGAGCCAGGGCATGCATTACCACGTCTCGGATCACGGCGATGCATCGCACCGGTCCTCCACCACGTCCGGCGCGAAGCTCTTCATCGTCGATTGACCATGAACACCGCCCCCAGCCAGAAGAAGCCGATCATGAACGATGACGAAAAGACGCTGAAGCGCGACATCGGTTTCCTTGGATCGGCGTTTCTCTCGTTCAACGGTGTCGTCGGCGCAGGCATTTTCGCGCTGCCGGCGGTGCTCTATGCCAAGTTCGGCGATTTCAGCCCCTGGCTGTTCCCCCTGTTCGGCCTGCTCGTGCTGGTCGTCGCTGTGCCGTTCGCGCGCGTCGCCGCCCACCACCCCGTCTCCGGCGGGCCGGCCGTCTACGCCGCCGCCTTCGGCCCGGCGGCGTCCTTCTAGGCCGGCTGGCTCTATTATGTGGCGAGGTCGACCGAGCTCGCCGCCAACGCAAACGTGCTGATCACCTATCTCGCCACGCTGTGGCCGCCGCTCGCCGAAGGGGCCATCCGCTCGGCGACCATCGTCGCGGTGATCGCCGCGGTCACCTTGATCAACATCGTCGGGGTTAAGCGCGCGGTGCGGGTGCTGGACGCATTGACGCTGCTCAAGGCGGCACCGCTCATCGCGCTTGCCATTCTCGGCCTGGTCTTGGCCGGCGGCGCGATCACGGCGCCGACCGCTCTGCCCCCGGTCACCGAGCTCGAGGCCGCAGCCTTGCTGATCCTCTATGCCTTCGTCGGCTTCGAGAACAGCGTCGTCCCCGCCGGTGAGACGACCAACTCGCAGCGGACGATCCCGCGCGCGCTGATCGCGACGATCTTCGCGACCGCGGCGCTCTATTTCCTCGTCCAGCTCTCCTTCGTGGCCGTGATGGAGCCGGGCGCCGGCGGCGATGCGCCGATGGTCGCGTTCGGGATCGCCGTGATGGGCCCCGCCGGCGGATTGGTGCTGACCGCCGCGGCGATCTTCTCGCTGCTCGGCAATATCAGCGGCGGAATGACGGGGACAACCCGCACCACCTACGCGCTGGGACGCGACGGACTGCTGCCCGCGTGGTTCGCCAGGGTCAGCGAACGCTATGCGACGCCGGCGAATTCGATCCTGTTCATGGGCGGGCTCGTCACGGTGCTGGCGCTGACCGGAAGCTTCGTCTGGCTCGCCGTGATCAGCACGCTGGCGCGGATGCTCGTCTACTCGGCAAGCATCGCCTCCTTGCCGATCAAGGAGCGGGGCAAGCCCCTGATCTGGCTGTCGGTGATCGCCGCGATCGGCGTCTGCGCCTACGCCGCCCTGCAGACAGCCTGGCGTCATGGCGCATGCTGCTGATCTTGGTCGCGGCCGGAAGCGTGCTCTACCTCGTGGCACGCTTCGGCCGGTTCGGCGCCGCGAAGCAAGCCTAAGAGCAACCGGCCGGGCGGCGGCGCGAGCCGCCGCTTGTGCCGCCGCTCCCCGCACCTCGCCCGCGGCCAGCAGGCAATCGGGCACGATGACGGCAGCAGCGCCAGCCGGGATCGGGCTGCGGGGTCGCCGGCCGGCAGGCGCTCGGGCGCTGGGTCAAACTCGGCTCGAGCACGCGCCTGTCACCCGCGCGCCGCCCCTGATCCGGTGCACGTCGCGGCGCGCGCGCCGGCAACCTGACGATAGCCCAAGTCTATGGGAGAGCCTACACTTGCTACTTGTCTGGTG
>NZ_JAQGLJ010000061.1 GCF_028292945.1 Sphingomonas bacterium
GGGGGCAAAGAGGCCGGTGTAAGTGGCCGGGTTGGAGCGCGGAGTCCGGCCGATCGGCGACTGGTTGATGTCGATGACCTTGTCGAGATATTGAAGCCCAGTCAGTTTCTCATGCCGGCCGGCGAGGACGCGGGCGCCGTTCAGCTGCCGGGCGGCCGACGCGTAGAGCGTGTCGATGGTGAAGCTCGACTTGCCCGACCCCGACACGCCGGTGATGCAGGTGAAGGTGCCCAGCGGTAGCGACGCGGTGACGCCCTTCAGGTTGTTGGCGGTGGCGTTGTGGACGGTCAGCTTCTTGCCGCTGCCCTTGCGGCGCTGCGCGGGCACGGCGACCTCGCGGCGGCCGGCGAGGTAATCGGCGGTGATCGAGTTGGTCGACGCCAGCACCTGTTCGAACGTGCCGTGCGCGACGATCTCGCCGCCATGGACGCCCGCCCCCGGCCCCATGTCGATGACATAGTCGGCGGTGCGGATCGCGTCCTCGTCATGCTCGACGACGAGCACGGTGTTGCCGAGATCGCGCAGGCGACGCAGCGTCTTCAAGAGCATGTCGTTGTCGCGCTGGTGGAGGCCGATCGACGGCTCGTCGAGGACGTAGAGGACGCCCGACAGGCCGGAGCCGATCTGTGACGCGAGGCGGATGCGCTGGCTCTCGCCGCCGCTGAGCGTGCCCGACGTGCGGTCGAGGTTGAGGTAGTCGAGGCCGA
The DNA here is from genome assembly GCF_028292945.1 of Sphingomonas bacterium. Lineage (GTDB taxonomy): Bacteria > Pseudomonadota > Alphaproteobacteria > Sphingomonadales > Sphingomonadaceae > Sphingomonas. The sequence goes on from NZ_JAQGLJ010000061.1 coordinate 708, forward strand.
CATTGTTGAGGAAGCCGAGCCGCTCGACGATCTCCTTGAGGATGCGCTCGGCGATCGCGCGCTGTTGGGTGTTGAGCGTCTCGGGCATGCCCGAGAAGAAGGCGAGCGCGTCGACGACGGAGAGGTGCGTGGCGTAGCTGATGTCGCGGGCGGCGATCTTGACCGCCAGCGCCTCGGGCTTGAGCCGCGCGCCGTGGCAGGTCTCGCAGGGCTGCGCGGACTGGTACTTCGACAGCTCCTCGCGCATCCACGCGCTCTCGGTCTGGAGCAGGCGGCGGTTGAGGTTGCCGATCACGCCCTCGAACGGCTTGTTGACCTCGTACGACTTCTTGCCGTCGACGAAGCGCAGGATGACGGGCTGCCCCTGCGTGCCGTGGAGAATGCGCGCGTGCACCTCCTCGGGCAGCTCGCGCCAGGGGGTGTCGAGGCTGAAGTCGAACGCGCGGGCGAGCGAGCCCAAGACCTGCATGTAGTAAGGCGACGGCGGGTTGGACTTGGCCCAGGGGACGACCGCGCCGCGCTTGATCGACAGGTCGTGATTGGGGACGACCAGGTCCTCGTCGAAGATCTGCTTCTCGCCCAGCCCATCGCAAGCCGCGCACGCACCCTGCGGCGCGTTGAACGAGAACAGCCGCGGCTCGATCTCGGCGATGGTGAAGCCGGAGACCGGGCACGCGAACTTCTCGGAGAACACGATGCGGTTGGCGGGGATGCCGGCGTTCTTCATCGCCCCCGCGCTCTCCGCCTCGTTCTCGCGGCCGGGGACGACGCCGTCGACCAGGTCGACATAGGCCAGCCCATCGGCAAGCTTCAGCGCGGTCTCGAAGCTTTCCGCCAGCCGCGTGCCGATGTCGTCCTTCACGACCAGGCGGTCGACCACCACCTCGACGTCGTGCTTGAACTTCTTGTCGAGCGCCGGCGCCTCGTCGATCTCGTGGACGGTGCCGTCGATGCGGACGCGGGTGAAGCCCGCCTTCTGCCACTCGAGCAGCTCCTTGCGATACTCGCCCTTGCGGCCGCGCACGACTGGCGCGAGCAGCAGCAGGCGCGTGTCCTGCGGCAGGGCCAGCACGCGGTCGACCATCTGCGACACCGTCTGCGCGGCGATCGGCAGGCCGGTGGCAGGGCTGTAGGGCACACCGACCCGTGCCCAGAGCAGGCGCATGTAATCGTAGATCTCCGTCACGGTCGCGACGGTGGAGCGCGGGTTCCGCGACGTCGTCTTCTGCTCGATCGAAATCGCGGGCGAGAGGCCCTCGATATGATCGACGTCAGGCTTCTGCATCAGCTCCAGGAACTGGCGCGCATAGGCCGACAGTGATTCCACGTAGCGACGCTGGCCCTCGGCATAGATGGTGTCGAAGGCGAGGCTCGACTTGCCCGAGCCGGACAGCCCGGTGATGACGGTCAGCGTGTCGCGCGGGATGTCGATGTCGACACCCTTGAGGTTGTGCTCGCGCGCGCCGCGCACGGAAATGTGATCGAGGGCCATGCCGTCCGTTCTAGCTTCGTTCTGTCGGAAAATACAGTCCGGGAGATAGGCGCGGCAGCCCGCGTGCGCCACCATCACGGCTCGATCATTGCAGCTTAACGCCTGTGTCCTATGTAGCTGACACACGGGAGGACATGATGGCGAAGGCGAAGACGGGCAAGGCGGAAGGCACCAAGGCGGGCAAGCTGCCCAAGTCGGTGGGCGGCGTGAAGATCCCCAAGGAACTGCGCAAGGGCGCCGAGAAGCTGGTCGCCAAGGCGCAGACGCCCGAAGGCCGCGCGGTGATCGCCAAGGGCGCGGCGATGGTCGCCGGCATGGCCGCGACGATGGCTACGGCGGCGGCGGCGAAGAAGGGGGTCGCGCCGGTGAAGCAGCCGGAGCCGGGGGCACCTGGTGCTGCGCAGCCGGATGCGCTGGCGGATGCGATCGGTGCTGGGGTGGATGCGGTGCTCGGGCGGTTATTTCCAAAGCGCTGACGCGACTGCGTCTCGATCAGTAGCGAGTTCATCGACTCGACGTCGAGCGCGGGCACCTACGAGATCAGCTCGGTCGCTATTCGCGACAAAGCCGGTAATCAGCGGAACTATTCCAGCTCGGAGCTTACTGCTCTGGGACTTCAGACCAGCTCTACCGTAGCAGACCGTGATCTTGCACCGACCGCGGCTGTGGCGGTTCCCGCGAGCATTGCAGAGGACGCAGGAACAAGCGTCTCCCTCTCCCTCGTCCTCAATAACATCTCCACCTACTCCGGCACTGTCACCATTTCCTTCGACGCCGCGAACTCCACCGTCACCAACGGCTCGGACGTCAGCGTGCCCGCCTTCTCCGGCAGCTACAACATCTCGCAGTCGCCATCGGGCCAGTACATGATCGCGCTGCCATCGATCTCGATCTTCGATGATCAGACGGTCGAAGGCTTCGAGACGATCGCCGTCAAGATCAAGGCGACGGGGCTGATCTTCGACAGCGGGCCGGACGAGACAATCGTGCGGATTGTGTTGGAGGACGATGACGGACCCGGCACTTCCGGAGCCGACACGCTGACCGGCGGCGTCGGAACGGACCTGCTCGCCGGGCGCGCCGGCAACGACTTCTTCTGCCTGCAGCAGGGCGGCGACGATCAGGCGGCGGGCGGCGCGGACAACGACGCCTTCTACTTCGGCGGCGCGCTCACGGCCGCCGATCGGGTGAGCGGCGGCACGGGTGCCGGCGTGGTGGCGCTGCAGGGTAACTATGCGGGGCTGACGCTCGGCGCGACGACGCTGGCTGGGATCGAGACGCTCTCCGCCTTGTCGGGCACTGACGCGCGGTTCGGGGACACGCTCGGGAACCGATACGATTACTTGGTCACCACCGTGAACGCGACGGTGGCCACCGGGACCCAGTTGAAGGTCAACGCGGCGCAACTCGAAGCGGGCGAAGACCTGGCCTTCAACGGTGCCGCCGAGCGCGACGGCAGTTTCTTCATCTATGGCGGCAAGGGCAGCGACCTGCTGACCGGGGGCGGCCGCAATGACGTGTTCCGCTATCAGGACGCAACGGAGTCGACGCGCGCGGCCAGCGATCGCATCTCAGATTTCGCGCCGGGCGATGTCAT
>NZ_JAQGLJ010000066.1 GCF_028292945.1 Sphingomonas bacterium
CGCTCGGTATCGCCAAACGGGAAATTCTCGATCGAGCGCTGCGTCTGCGCACCCCAATAGGCGGTGACGGGAACTTCGATGGCGCCGATCGAGTCGGTTTCGGTGCGGGTGTTGGTCATATTCTACCTCGTCATGCTGAACTGGTTTCAGCATCCATGCGCGACGCACGCACTAGCGGCGGCGTCACGGGAGTAAATCCCGTGACGTCGAAGCTCGGCTGAAGCCGAGCCCGGCCGCGCTGGCGCGAGTCAACCGGACGTGGCCGGCTGCCGGGCTGGCGCGCTACTTTTTGCGCTTGAAATCCACCGCGACGACGTTGGAGCCATCCTCGACCGGGACCACCGCGCCGTCGTTCTCCGCCGGATCATGGCCGATCGCGCCGTCATCCGGGCCTTCCTGCGCCTGGAAACGCAGTTCGAAATTGACGGCCGGATCATGGAAGCCGGTCACCGCCGAATAGGGAATGACCAGCTTGGACGGGATCTGGTTGAAGCTCAGGCCCACCGAAAACCGCTGCTCGTCGACCAGCAGGTCCCAATAGCGGTTCTGCAGCACGATCGTCATCTCGTCGGGGAATCGCTCGATCAACCGGCGCGGGATATCGACGCCGGGCGCCTGCGTCTTGAACGTGATGTAGAAATGATGCTCGCCGGGCAGCCCGCCATTCTCCGCCACGGTGGTCAGCACGCGCCCCACGACGGCGCGCAGCGCCTCCTGCACGATCTCGTCATACGGTATCAAGCTGTCGGGCAGGCCGTCGGTCATGACGCCGTGGGTAGCGCGCTTTGATGCCCGGTCAAGATTGCATGGGTTGGCCTGTGCGCTATGTGACGCGGCGATGAGGCAGGCCAGCATTACCCGCAACACCGCCGAGACCCGTATCGCGGTGACGGTGAACCTCGATGGCACGGGCGAGTTCGACATCGCGACCGGGGTCGGCTTCTTCGATCACATGCTGGAACAGCTCAGCCGTCATTCGCTGATCGACCTGCATGTCCGGACGCAGGGCGATCTTCACATCGACCAGCACCATACCGTCGAGGACACCGGCATCGCGATCGGCGAGGCGGTCGCGAAGGCGCTCGGCGACAAGCGCGGCATCCGCCGCTACGGCGACGCGCTCAGTCCGATGGACGAGTGCCTGACACGGGTCGCGCTGGATATTTCGGGGCGGCCGTGGCTGGTCTGGAAGTCCGAGTTCACGCAGAAGCGGCTCGGCGAAATGGACACCGAGCTGTTCAAGCACTGGTTCCACAGCTTTGCGCAGGCGGCCGGCATCACGCTCCATGTGGAGACGCTGCACGGCGAGAATAATCACCACATAGCCGAAAGCGCATTCAAGGGCTTGGCCCGCGCTCTTCGCACCGCGGTGGAGATCGACCCACGCAAGGCGGACGCAATTCCGAGCACAAAGGGGGTTTTGTGATCCCTTCCGTCACCCTGAGCTTGTTTCAGGGTCCATGCGCGACAGTCGACTTCACGCCCGCGGGTGATGGGGACGCATGGATGCTGACACCAGTCCGGCATGACGAGGTGCTTCGTTGCTCGCGCTGATCGACATCCAGTCTGGCAATCTCCACTCGGTCGAGAATGCGCTGCGGGCGGCGGGCTGTGACGATCTAATCGTCACCGCCGACCCGGAGCAGGTCGCGGCCGCCGATCGGATCGTCCTGCCCGGTGTCGGCGCGTTCGGCGCGTGCGCGGCGAACCTGCGCGCGGTGGGCGGTCTGGAAGCCGCGCTGGGCGAGGCGGTAAACGCCGGTCGCCCTTTCCTCGGCATCTGCGTGGGCATGCAACTGATGGCTGATGCGGGTGAGGAACTGGGCGAGCATCGCGGCCTTGGCTGGATCGCTGGCCGGGTGCGTCGCCTCCAGCCCGCCACGATGGACGCCAAGGTGCCGCACATGGGTTGGAACGACATCGTGCCCGCCGGCGCCCATCCGCTGATCGAGGCGGGCGAGGCGTATTTCCTCCATTCCTTCGCGTTCGAGGGAGAGGGCGTGCTCGCAACCACCGATCATGCGGGCACCGTCACCGCCGCGATCGGTCGCGACAATCTGCTCGGCGTGCAGTTCCACCCCGAGAAGAGCCAGCGTTATGGCATTGCCCTGCTCGGGCGGTTTCTGAAGTGGCGGCCCTAGGCGCATGACCTTGATCGTATTCCCTGCCATTGATCTAAAGGCCGGTCAGGTCGTTCGTCTCGCCGAAGGGGATATGAGCCGCGCCACCGTATATGGCGACGATCCCGCCGCGCAGGCCATGCTGTTCGCGGACGCCGGCGCGGAATACCTCCACGTCGTTGATTTGGATGGGGCGTTCGCCGGGGAGTCGATCAATGGCGACGTGGTGCGGGCGATCGTCGATCGCTTCCCCGGCCACGTCCAGCTCGGCGGCGGTATCCGCACCCGCGCCTCGGTGGAGCGTTGGTTCGACTTGGGTGTGTCGCGCGTCGTCATCGGCACCGCAGCACTGGAGGATCCGGAGTTCGTCCGCGACGCCGCGCGCGACTTTCCCAGGGGCATCGTCGTCGCCGTCGACGCGCGCGACGGCATGGTCGCGATCAAGGGTTGGGCGGATGTCTCCACCACCACGGCCATCGACCTCGCCCGCCGATTCGAGGATGCCGGTGTCGCAGCATTGCTGTTCACCGACGTGGGGCGCGACGGGATGTTGAAGGGCTGCAACGTCGAGGCGACCGTGGACCTCGCACGCGCGGTACGCATCCCGGTAATTGCCAGTGGTGGGGTGAAAGGTCTGGCCGACATTCACGTTCTCGCACTTCATGCAAAGGATGGGATCGAAGGGGTTATCACCGGCCGGGCGCTATATGACGGCCGCCTCGACCTGGCAGCTGCGCTGGCAGTAGCCGCCGCCGCGTGACCCTGCGCGCGCGCGTCATTCCCTGCCTCGACGTCGCCGACGGCCGGGTCGTCAAGGGCGTCAACTTCGTATCCTTGCGCGATGCGGGCGATCCGGTCGAGCAGGCGCGCGCCTACGACGCGGCTGGGGCCGACGAGCTGTGCTTCCTCGACATCTCCGCCAGCCACGAAGGACGCGGTACCCTGCTCGACATCGTCCGGCGCACGGCGGCGGTGTGCTTCATGCCGCTAACGGTTGGCGGCGGCGTACGCTCTGCCGACGACGCACGCGCGCTGCTGCTGGCGGGCGCTGACAAGGTCGCGGTCAACTCGGCCGCCGTCGCCAGGCCCGAGGTCGTCGCTGAGATTGCTGAGCGTTTCGGCAGTCAGTGCGTCGTCGCCTCGATCGACGCACGGCGATCAGGGGACGGCTGGGAGGTCTTCACCCATGGCGGCAGGCGCGCCACCGGCCTCGACGCGGTGGCGCACGCGGTGTCGCTGGCGCAACTCGGCGCGGGTGAACTGCTCGTCACCTCGATGGACCGCGACGGGACGCGCGATGGCTACGACCTCGCTCTCACCCGTGCCATCGCCGACCGGGTGAGCGTACCGGTGGTGGCATCCGGCGGCGTCGGCACGCTCGACCATCTCGTCGCCGGCATCGTGCAAGGCCATGCGTCCGCCGTCCTCGCCGCCTCGATCTTCCATTTCGGCGAGGCCACCATCGCGGACGCGCACCGTGCGCTGGCGGCGGCGGGGGTGCCGGTGCGACGGCCGCTGGGCTGACGCGGTCGCCCGGACGTCCCCTCCGCGACGGCTGACGAAAGAAGCGAGTTGACGCGATGCTAACCCCCGACGACTAACCCGCTTCCATGGTCGCTACCCTTACCGTCGCTCATGGTCACACCGGCGTCGTCGTCCCGCGCACCGGGCCGGCGCTGTCGGACGCGGCGCTGTTCGGGGTGGCGGTCCTTGCGGTGTGGCTCGTCCGCCGCGCGCTGCGCCGCCGCTTTCCACCAGGTCCCAAGGCTCGGGATTGACCCTCCGCCCCGGCTCCGGCAGCAAGACGTGCGTGAACGACGACATCCTCGACCGCCTGCAAGCCACCATCAGCGCCCGCCGTGGGTCGGAGAGCGGCTATACCGCGCAGCTGTTCGCGCGCGGTCGCGGGCGGATCGCGCAGAAGCTCGGCGAAGAGGCGATCGAGACGGTGATCGCCGCCTGTGGCGCCGACCCGGCGGCGATCGTTCCGGAAGCCGCGGATCTTGTCTATCACCTGCTCGTCCTGCTCGCCGACGCCGGACTGACGCTGGACGACGTGCGCGCCGAACTCCAGCGGCGCGAGGGGATCGGCGGCCTCGTCGAGAAGTCGCAACGCGCGGAGCAGCCCTGATGCCGGTCGACGCCACGCTCCCTTACGATCCCTCCAACGTCTTCGCCCGCATCCTGCGCGACGAGATCCCGTCGCGGCGCGTGTACGAGGACGAGTGGGCAGTCGCCCTTCACGACATCGCTCCGGCCGCGCCGGTGCATGTGCTGGTGATCCCGCGTGGCGCATACGTCTCGTGGGACGACTTCTCGGCGCGGGCCTCGACGGACGAGATCGCCGGTTTTGTCCGCGCGGTTGGCCAAGTCGCGCGCAGCCTCGGCCTAGTGGCGCCCGGCTACCGTCTGCTCGCCAACACCGGACACCATGGCGGGCAGGAAGTGCCGCACCTCCACGTCCACCTGTTCGGCGGGCAACCGCTCGGGGCGATGCTGGCCAGATAAGCTATTGCACGGGTGCTTTTTCGCTCTAGGCTTGCGGTAAGATAAGGACGGGTCTGCCCGTCTTGGGGAAAAATGCATGCTGTTCGATCGCGTAAAGTCGCTCGATTCCATCCTGGCCACCGCCGAGAAGAAATCGCTGCACCGGACTCTCGGCTGGTTCCAGCTCACCTTGTTCGGGATCGGCTGCGTGATCGGAACGGGTATATTCGTGCTGACCGCCGCCGGCGCGCAAAAGGCCGGGCCTGGGCTGATGCTGGCGTTCGCGATCGCCGGCGCGATCTGCATAGTCGCCGCGCTCTGCTACGCAGAGATCGCGTCGATGATTCCCGTCGCGGGTTCCGCCTATACCTACACCTACGCTAGCATGGGCGAATTGCTGGCTTGGACCGTGGGCTGGGCGTTGGTGCTCGAATATGCGGTCGCCGCGTCGGCCGTGTCCGTCGGGTGGTCGGGATATTTCAGCGGCACCATCCTGAACCAGTTCTTCGGCGTCCAGCTCCCGACTTGGCTCTCGGCGGGTCCGCTGGCGCTGGGTGGTGTCGAGGGCGGCTTTATTAACTTGCCCGCCGTCCTGATCGCACTGCTCGTCACCGGCCTGCTGGTGATCGGCACCAGCGAAAGCGCCAAGGTCAATGCAGTGCTGGTCCTCATCAAGGTTGCGGCGCTCACGGTGTTCGTCGCACTCACCTTGCCCAGCGATCGGTTCTCCACCGCGAACTTCAATCCCTTTTTGCCCGCGGGCACGTTCGGCGGCTTTGGCACCGGGGTTGGCGCGGTCGGCGCTGCGGCGACCATCTTCTTCGCCTATGTCGGCTTCGATTCCGTGTCGACCGCAGCGGAGGAGACCAAGGATCCACAGCGCAACGTGCCGATCGGTCTGATCGGGTCACTGCTGTTCTGCACCGTTTTCTATATCCTGGTTGCCGCCGGTGCGATCGGCACGATCGGCGGACAGCCGATCATGGGGCCAAACGGCGTTCCCTTCCCGACCGGCTCCGAGGAACTGGCCCGCCAGTGCGCGCTGCCGCAGTTCAAGGAGGCGCTGGTCTGTTCGAATGAAGCACTGGCGCACGTGCTGCGCGTCATCGGCTTTGGGCCGATCGGCAACATGCTGGGCATCGCCGCATTCATCGCGCTGCCATCCGTTATCCTGGTGCTGCTGTTCGGCCAGACGCGCATCTTCTTCGTCATGAGCCGTGACGGCCTGCTGCCCGAGGCGCTGAGCCGCGTACATCCGAAATGGAAGACGCCGCATATCGTCACGATCATGACCGGCATCGTGGTCGCAGTCGCCGCCGCCTTCTTCCCGGTCGGCCAGCTTGCCGACTGGGCGAATGCCGGAACCTTGTTCGCGTTCATGATGGTGGCGATCTGCGTCATGATCCTGCGCCGGACCGCTCCCGATGCGAAGCGGTCCTTCCGCACCCCCCTGTTGTGGCTGGTCGGACCGGCGACAATCGCGGGCTGTATCTTTCTGTTCCTCAACCTGCCCTGGCAGGCGATCCTCGTCTTCGTGATCTGGGCGACGCTCGGCTTCATCGCTTATTTCGCGTATGGCCGTCGCGTCAGCCACATGGGGCGCGGCCTGCAGGAAACGCCCGAGGCCGAGCTGTCGAAGCTCGAGCCGGACGTGCCGGGCACTCATTGAGATCGGGGAGGCGCCCGCCTGTGCGGGCGCTTCCCACGACATCAGGCCAGATCGCCTCCGAGCGCCTTCAGGTCTGCGACCGGACGCGGGCCCATATGGCCGATGCACTCCGCCGCGCAGACTGCGCCCAGGCGGAGCGAGTCGGCCAAGCCGCGGCCCGTGACCTGCCCGTGCAGGAAGCCGGCCGCGAACAGATCGCCCGCCCCCGTCGTGTCGACCACCTTCTCGACTGGCTCCGCCTTCACCACCGTCCGCTCGCCGCCTGCGATCGCCATGGCTCCGTCGGGGCCGAGCGTCACCACCAGCAGCGGCACCTTGTCCGCCACCGCCGCGATCGCCGCCTCCAGCTCGGCGGTCTGGGTCAGCGACATCAGCTCCGCATCGTTGGCGAAGAGCACGTCGATCAACCCGCCATCGATCAACGCGCGGAACGCCGGCCGGTGGCGGTCGATCACGAACTCCGCCGACAGCGTGAACGCCACCTTGCGCCCTGCCGCGCGTGCGACGTCGATCGCGGCGCGCATCGCCGCGCGCGGCTCTTCGGGATCCCACAGATAGCCTTCGAGGTAGAGATACGCGCTGTCCTCGATGAGCGCGCGATCCAGCGCCTCGGAGGGCAGATAGTGCGACGCACCCAGGAACGTGTTCATCGTCCGCTGTCCGTCGGGCGACACGAAGATCAGGCACCGCCCCGTGGTCGGGCTGCCGGCGCGCACGGCGGTGTCGTAACGGATGCCGGCAGCACGGATGTCGTGCGCGAACACCTGACCCAGCTGATCATCGGCGACCTGGCCGATGAACCCACATGCCGAGCCCAGCGCGGCCATGCCGGCGATCGTGTTCGCCGCCGATCCACCCGACACCTCCTGCCCCGGTCCCATCTTGGCATAGAGCGCGTCGGCCTCCTCGGGCGAGAAGACCAGCTGCATCGCGCCCTTGGTCATGCCGTTGGCGGCGATGAAGTCATCCTCGGCCCGGGCGAGAATGTCGACGATGGCGTTGCCGATCGCGGTCACGGCATAGCGGGGCTGAGGCAAGACAGGCTCCTGAATGGGGAAGGAGGCCCCCTAGCCGCCGCGCGCGAGCCGCGATAGTCGGCGCCATGAAGAGCAACATTGCAATCGGAACCCTCACGCTAGCGCTAGCGGCATGCACCACCGGCACGCGGCCTGCGGTCGGGGCGGCTCCTGCCCGCTTAGCCGCGGTAGGGCTGGAACGAGTGATCGGGCAGGACGCCGGTGGGCTTACCCGCTTGTTCGGTCAGCCCGATCAGGAGGTCCGCGAAGGCACCGCGCGCAAGCTGCAGTTCGCCAGCGGCATCTGCGTGCTCGACGCGTACCTCTATCCCAAAGGCGGCCAGGCGCCGCGTGTCACCTGGCTCGACGCCCGCCAACCCGACGGCCGCGCCATCGATCGTGCCAGCTGCGTCGCGGCGCTGACCCGGCGCGACGGAGGAAGATAGCCGGAACGAGCGCCGGCGTCGCGCGCTTTGCAGCGCATGAGCAAGACGCCGAGCACCGCCGCCCTTCTCCACGTCGCGTTGCAGGATCTCCACGCCGGCAAGCTGCTGCTGCGCGATCGCCTGCCGGCGCTGGCACAGGCGGTAACCGACGCCGAGCTGGTGAGGCTAATCGAGGCGGATGTTTCCCGAGCAGGCGACCAGGCCGAGCGGCTGGGGGCCGTCGCGGCGGACCTGGCGGGGCCGAAGAACATCTGGATGGGCGGCATCCTCGACGATGCGGAACGCGACGCGCGTAGTCATCAACCCGGCCCGGTGCTCGACATCGCGCTGATCGGCGCGATCCGCAAGGCGAAGGCGGCCGAGATCGTATCGAACGACACGGCGATCGCGCTTGCGCGCAACGGCGGGCAGGAAGCGATCCTGGGCGCGGTGAACGCCAATCGCGAGGAGGAGATCGCCGTCGATCGCGCTTTAAGAGACCGGCTGGACGCGCTCACTGCCTAAACGGTCCAGCGCCCACCCTGCTGCCTCCCCCACGACCGCCGACTCGTCGTCCAGCAACGGCCGTAACGATGCGATCAGCGTTGGATCGCCGCTGTTTCCCGCTGCGATCGCGACGTTGCGTACGAAGCGGTCGCGCCCGATCCGCTTGATCGGCGACCCCGCGAACACCTGACGAAATTCGGCATCGTCCAGCGCGAGCAGGTCGGCCAGCGCCGGCGCGACCAGCTCGGCGCGCGGGTGGAACGCCATCTGCGCATGCGCGGCGGCGGCGAACTTGTTCCACGGGCAGACCGCCAGACAGTCGTCGCAACCATAGATGCGGTTGCCGATCGCCGCGCGGAACTCGTGCGGGATCGGGCCGGCATGTTCGATCGTCAGATAGGAGATGCAGCGCCGCGCATCGAGGCGGTAGGGTGCCGGAAACGCATCCGTCGGGCACGCGCGCTGGCAGGCATCGCACGACCCGCAGCTGCCCGGATGCGCGGTGTCGGGCCGCAGCTCGAGGGTCGTGTAGATCGCGCCCAGGAACAACCAGCTGCCATGGTCGCGGCTGACGAGGTTGGTGTGCTTGCCCTGCCATCCCAGCCCCGCCGCCTCGGCGAGCGGCTTCTCCATCACCGGCGCCGTGTCGACGAACACCTTCAGGTCGCAGGCGGCATCCCGCGCCAGCCAGCCGCCAAGCGCCTTCAGCTGCCGCTTGACGAGGTCGTGATAGTCGCCGCCCTGTGCATAGACCGAAACGCGCCCGACAGCGCCCTCGTCAGCCAGCCGCAGAGGATTTTCGGCCGGCGCATAGCTCATGCCGAGTGAGATCACGGAGCGAACATGGGGCCACAAACCCGCCGGCGACCCACGCTCCTCCGCTCGCGCGGCCATCCAGATCATGTCGCCGTGACAGCCGTCGGCCAGCCATTGCCGTAGCCGCGCGCCCGCCTTCGGCGCCGCATCGGCGCGCGCGATCCCGCAGGCCGCAAACCCCAGTTCGACGGCCTTTGCCTTGATCCGCGTTTCCAGAGGCTTGTCTTGCGCCACGCGGCCCCGCTACCACGCCGTCACCAATCGAGGGTAGCGTTACGCGTGCAGGATGAATGGGCGATCACCGCCAGCGGATTGGTCAAGCGATTTGGCGATCGGCGCGTTGTCGATGGCGTCGACATCCAGGTCCCGCGCGGGCGCATCTATGGCGTGCTCGGCCCCAACGGGGCGGGCAAGACCACGACGCTGCGGATGCTGCTCGGCATCATCGAACCCGATGGCGGCACACGCACGCTGCTTGGCCACGACCGCCCGCGCGATGCCAGCGACCGCGTCGGCTACCTGCCCGAGGAGCGCGGGCTGTATCCGGCGATGAAGGCGCGCGAGGCGATCGCCTTCATGGGCGCGCTGCGTGGGCTGCCGTGGCGCACCGGCCGGGCGCGGGCGGTCGAGCTGCTGGAGGGCGCAGGCCTTGGTCATGCGGTCGACACCAAGATCCGCAAGTTGTCCAAGGGCATGGCGCAGCTGGTGCAGCTGCTGGGCTCGGTGGTCCACAAGCCCGATCTGCTGGTGCTCGACGAGCCGTTCTCCGGGCTAGATCCGGTGAATCAGGAAGGGCTGGAGCGGCTGATCCTCGCCGAGCGCGATCGGGGGGCGACCGTGCTGTTCTCCACCCACGTCATGGCGCATGCCGAACGGCTGTGCGACCGGCTGGCGATCATCGCCGGTGGCAAGCGGCGGTTCGAGGGCACTGTCGCTGACGCGCGGTCGACGCTGCCCGAGCGGGTACAGTACACTCCGCGCGCCGATATCGACGGCGCCGGCGCGTTGCTGCCGGCCGACGCGGTGCGTGACGGCGACAGTTGGCGCTTTCAGCTGCCCGAGGGCGGCATCGAGGCGCTGCTCGCGCGGCTGATTGCCGCCGGTCACGGCATCGCTGGACTGCAGATCGAGCGGCCGGGACTGCACGACGCCTTCGTGCGCATCGTCGGCGAGCAGACGAAGTGAGCAACTTCCGCCGTCTCGTCCGCCAGACGCTCACCATCGCCCGTCGCGACTTCATCGCCACCGTGTTCACGCCGATCTTCCTGCTGTTCCTGTTTGCGCCGCTCATCATGGGCGCGTTCGGCGCGGTCGGCGGGTTGGGCGCGCAGTCGGTGGCCTCCAGCTCGGGCGACCGCGCGCGCATCGTCGCGATCGTGCCCGACGATCTCAAGCAGCCGCTCGTGGCGGTCGATACCCGGCTGCGCGCCGCGTTTCGCGACAAGTCGGAGGCACCCGCCACGATGATCACCCTGCGACCCTCGACCGATGTCGCGGCGCAGGCTCGCGCGGTGTTCGCCTCGCCGGACTACGACGCCTGGGCGGTAATGTTCGGGCCCCTCGACCGGCCCCACATCCTGTATCACCCCCGCGGCAACCGGGCCGCCGCTTACCTGCAGCTGATCGCCGAGGACACGCTGGCCGGGCAACGGCTCGGTGGCGCGATGCCGCGCGTGCAGGCGGTCAAGATCGCCATGCAGCGCGAACGCGCCACGGCGGGCGGGCGCAACCAGTCGGCCTTTCTGGCCGTGTTCGGTATCTTCTTCCTGACGCTGTTCCTCGCGGGGCAGGTGGTCGGGACGATGGCGGAGGAGCGCAACAACAAGGTGATCGAGGTACTCGCCGCCGCCGTGCCGCTGGAGGCGGTGTTCGGCGGCAAGTTGCTCGGCATGTTCGGCGTGGCGGTGCTGTTCGTCGCTTTCTGGGCCACCGTAGTGAGCCAGATCGGCGCGCTGATGCCGCCTGGCTTCGCGGCGGGACTGACCGAACTGGCACCGGCGGTGGGCGGACCCACGTTTGCGCTGCTGTTCGGCGCTTATTTCTGCATGGCGTATCTGCTGCTCGGGTCGGTGTTTCTGGGGGTTGGCGCGCAGGCGTCGACGATGCGCGAGATCCAGATGTTGTCCTTGCCGATCACGATCCTGCAGGTTGGGATGTTTGCTTTGGCGACCGCGGCGGCGTCCAACCCCGGCACGACGCTTGCCCTGGTGGCAGAGGTATTTCCGCTCTCGTCTCCCTTCGCGATGGCCGGTCGCGCGGCGAACTCGCCCGAGCTGTGGCCTCATGTCGCAGCGCTGCTGTGGCAGCTGTTGTGGGTGGCGATCTTCATCACCGTCGGCGCGCGGCTGTTCCGGCGCGGCGTGTTGCAGTCGGGCAGCGCCAGGCCGTTCTGGAAGCGGCGCAAGGCTATTGACACTGGTGTAAGTTAAGCCACAATCCGGCGCAAAAGGAGAGCTTAATGGCCACCCTCGCGCCCGAACCCGCCCAGGCCCGCCCTGTCGACCCGCTCGACGTCAGCCGCGCGGCTCTGTACCGCGACGATGTCTGGCTCGCGCCATTCAAGCGACTGCGCGCCGAGGCACCCGTCTATCGCTGCGAACATAGCGACTACGGCCCCTATTGGTCGGTGTCGTCCTACAAGCCGATCGTCGAGGTGGAGTCGCTGCCGGACCTGTATTCGTCAGAGCTCGGCGGCATCACGCTCGCCGACTTCCTGCCCGACAGCGACATCCGCATGCCGATGTTCATCGCGCGCGATCGCCCGATCCACACCGGCCAGCGCCGCACGGTCGCACCCGCGTTCACGCCGAGCGAGATGACGCGCATGTCCGACGACATCCGCCGCCGCACCGGCGAGATCCTCGACAGCCTGCCGTGGAACACTCAATTCGACTGGGTCGACACCGTATCGGTCGAGCTGACCACCCAAATGCTGGCGCTGTTGTTCGACTTTCCGTGGGAGGATCGGCGCAAGCTGACCTTCTGGTCCGACTGGGCCGGCGATATCGAGATCGTCAAGGACGAGACGATGCGCAAGGAACGCCTCCAGCACATGTACGAGTGCGGCGCCTATTTCCAGAATCTGTGGAACGCCAAGGTCGGCAAGCCGCAGACGCCCGACCTCATCTCCATGATGATCCATTCGGACGCGATGAAGGAGATGGATCACTATGAATTCATCGGCAACCTGATCCTGCTGATCGTCGGCGGCAACGACACGACGCGCAATTCGATGTCGGCGCTGGCGTACGGGCTGGACCTTTTTCCCGAAGAGCGCGCCAAGCTGGAGGCGGACCCGTCGCTGATCGGCAACACGGTGCAGGAGGTGATCCGCTGGCAGACCCCGCTCGCGCACATGCGCCGCACCGCGACGCAGGACACCGAGCTGATGGGGCAGCAGATCAAGGCCGGCGACAAGCTGGCGCTCTGGTACATCTCCGCCAATCGCGACGAGAGTGTGTTCGGCGACGATGCCGACATCCTGCGCGTCGACCGGCCCAACGCACGCCGTCATCTGGCGTTCGGCCACGGCATCCACCGCTGCGTCGGCGCGCGTCTAGCCGAGATGCAGATCAGCATGTTGCTGGAGGAAATGGCCAAGCGCCGCATGCGCGTGAACGTCGTCGGTGAGCCGGAGCGCGTCGCTGCGTGCTTCGTGCATGGCTACAGGAAGCTGCCGGTGGAGATTTCGCGGTATTGATGGCCGCAACTGCGTTGACCCGATCACCTCGCCACCCTGAACTTGTTTCAGGGTCCACGGTCAGTCCGGGCGAGCGGCTCGTAAAGCGGCGTGGCGCTTGTCTCCACCGTGGATGCTGAAACGAGTTCAGCACCACGGGTAGCGTGAGGCAAGCGGCCCCTCCCCTGACCGAACGCAATGCCTATATGCTTTGAATGCAAAGCGTAACCTTCCCCACGCGCCGTCACCTTGTCGGTCTCACAGGCCTTGGCATTGCGGGGTTCGCGATCGGTGGCTGCGGTGGTGCGACGGCGAAGACGCAGGAGCGGTTCGCGTTCCAGCTTACCGATGCGGAGTGGAAGAAGCGCTTGTCGCCCGCCGCGTATCGGACATTGCGGCATGAGGACACCGAGCGGCCGGGAACGAGCCCGCTGAACGGCGAAAAGCGCGCAGGCGTCTATTCCTGTGCCGGTTGCAAGCTGCCATTGTTCAGCTCGCGCACAAAGTTCGAGAGCGGCACGGGCTGGCCGAGCTTCTGGGCGCCGCTCGCGAATGCGGTCGCTACCAAATCGGACACGTCGCTGTTCGGGGAGCGGGTCGAGGTGCATTGTCGCCGGTGTGGCGGGCATCTGGGCCATGTGTTCGACGATGGGCCGAAGCCGACGGGCAAACGCTATTGCATGAATGGCGTCGCGATGACGTTCGCGGCGGGTCGGGCCTAATTCTCTTCGTCATGCCGAACTCGTTTCAGCATCCATGCGCGACTTTTGACCTGAGCACCCAGCGTTGCTGTCTCACATGGACCCTGAAACCAGTTCAGGGTGACGGAGAACCTAGCCCCGCCGCGTCTTTCCCGCGCTCGCGACTTGGACCTCTTCGGCACGATCTGCGTAGATGAAGCCGCGCGTCGGGTTGACCGACGTGCCCATCGATCCGCGATAATGGACCTTCACCGCGCTCCAGTCGCCCGCGGCCGAGACGTCGATCGCGCGCACGTCGCGCTCGATGCCGCCGCGCCGCGACCAGTTGGCGTGGGTGAGGAGCACTTCGCGTTCGCTGACGATCCGGGACACCATCGCGACGTGGCCGACGCGCATCCGGCGCGTGGAGTCGAAGGCGAGCACCGCACCGGGCCTGGGCGTCTGGCCCCGGGCATACCGACCGGCGGCCTGCCCCCACCAGGTGTTCGCGTTGCCGCGGATCTGGATGCCCGAGACCTCGCGGGCATAGGGCGCGCACTGCCAGAATTGCGCCACCGCTGGAGCGGCTGTCATGAAGGCGCACGAAAACACCAGCGCAAATCGCGCTGCAAAACGAGTTAGTTGCAATTGAACCCCCCGGCCCAGAGTTGCTGTGGAGTGGTTGCGCTACGTTAGCGGAACGACCCCGCCAACCCGTCCAAGTGCTTGATCCGACCAGTCGTTTCGTCGCGCCGACGAGCGGCGGATGCGGCAATCTTTCTGCCCGATGAACCGAAGCTCAGCGACGACGAGCCGAAAAACCGCCAACGCCGGGACGGGTCAGCCCCGCTCGGCGCTCGCCGCGAGTCGCCCCAGCCGGGCCTCGTGCTCCAGTCGCCCGAACGGAAAGCGGCGGAATACCCACGCGCTCAGGCACGCGACGAGCAGGTAGACGCCCGCGTGAATCAGCGCGAGCCGGTCGAGGACCTCGACCGGCACCTGTCCGACGACCGCGCGGGCGGGGAACCCTGCCGCGGCGAGCATCAGCCCGGCGAGGAAGATGCCGACCCCGCTGGTGCATTTCTGCACGAAGAAGCTGCCCGCGAAGAACAGCCCCTCGTCGCGCCGCCCGGTGCGTTCCTCCGAATCCTCGACCACGTCGGCCATCATCGACGCACCCAGGATAAAGCCGGTGATGTTGCACGCGGTGCCGATCATGCCGATGCCAAGCACCAGCGGGATCGTGACCGGATTGCCCGGCAGCAGCGGCACGCCCGCCAGCCGCAGCCAATAAGGCAAGGTCACGAACAGCGCACCCGCCAGCACCACGCGCGACGCGATCGCGGGCTTGCTGAACCGCTTGCCGAGCCTTGGCGCCAGCGCGAACGCGATCAGGGCCGCGGTCATCAGCGTCAGACCCTGGATGATGAACGTCGTCGGCGTGAAGCCCCACAGATGTGTGCTGGTATAGACGCTGAGCGCGTAGATGACGCCCTGGTTGATATAGGCGCACAGCGCCGCGAGCATCAGGATGCGGAAGCCACGGTTGCGGAACGCCTCCTTCAGTTCGCCAAAGCCTTCGCGCAGTGTCTTCGCGGTGCGCTCGCCGGCTTGCGGCAGATACGGGATCTGGCGATGCGTGCCGAGCGCGGAGACCAGGATCGCGATGCCCATCAGCAGCGCAGCGACGATGCCATAGCCCAGATAGGCATCGCGATTGAGCTGCCCGTTGGGGAACTCGGGCGTTGGTTGCAGGAAGTAGAGCCACGCCGACAGGCCGATCGACAGGCCGCCGATCCAGCCCCACAGATATCGCCACGCCAGGATGCGCGTGCGCTCGTCATAGTCGCCCGACAGCTCGGCGGTGAGCGCCACCGACGGAATCTCGTAGCAGGATACGGCGGTGCGGACGAGCACGGCGAAGACGAACAGCCATGCCAGCGTCGCACCGGGCGAGGCGGCGGGCGGCATCCACAGCAGCCCATAACCGACCATGATCGGCAGGATCGACGCATACATCCACGGATGCCGCCGCCCCCAGCGACTGCGCGTGCGATCCGAGAAGAACCCCACCGCCGGGTCGACGAAAGCGTCGATCAACAACGCCGCGCCGATCACCAGCCCGACCGTCGCCGACGGCAACCCGACCGCCTGGTTGTAGAACAGCAGCAGGAAGGTGCCGAACCCAGCGTCCTTGACCCCATAGGCGACCGCGCCGAAGCCGTAGGCGGTGACCACGCGCTGCGGCAGCTTGCGCGCGGCGGGGACCCCTGAGGTGGAACTTGGGCTCAACGAAAGGCATCCAGCGCGGACATCGTGCCGGGCATGTCGGGATCCCAGCTCGGCCGCGTCCCGATCAACATGCCGCCATCGACGAGCAGGTGCGTGCCGGTGACGAAGCCGGCATCGTCGCTGAGCAGGAAGCACACCGCCGCCGCGATGTCCTCCGGTCGTCCGGCGCGCTTGACCGGCTGCGCGTTGGCGGCACCGGCGGCGATCGCGCCCTTGACCGCCTCCACCTGCTCCGCCGGCACGCCCACCGAGCTGGTGAAGATGTTGGTGACGATGAAGCCCGGCACCACCGCATTGACGCGGATGTTCCGCGCCGCAAGGTCCGCCGCCGCGAGCTTCGACAGGTGCAGCACACCCGCCTTTGCGGTGGAATAGGCGATCGGCGCATAGCCGGACCCCATCGCCGACACCGAGGAGATGTTGACGATCGCGCCCTGCCCGCGCTTCTCCATCAACGGTGCGGCATAGCGGATACCCAGCGCCACCGAGCGCAGCAGCAGCGATTGGGTGCGATCCCAATCCTCGGGCGCGATCTCGCCGATCTTTTCGCGCGCGCCGCCGGCGCCGGCGTTGTTGACCAGCAGGTCCAGCCCGCCGCCCGCGTCCGCCGTCGCCATCAGCGCTTCGATCTGCGCGGCGTCGGTCACGTCGCAATGCTGGAATGCGATCCGCCCGGCGGACATCTCGGCGAGCGCCGCGCCACCTTCGGCGTCGATGTCGCCGACCAGCACGGTCGCGCCCTCATTGGCGAGGCGCAGCGCCGTCGCGCGCCCAATGCCCGATGCGGCCCCCGTCACCACCGCGCGCTTGCCCTCGAACCGCATGCCGTCTCCTTGCCTTATGGAGGGCACAGTATGGCCTTGGAGCCGGGTGGCAACCGGAAGTTTTGGAAGTTGCGGTCTGCTCGCTTGCGGGGCGCGTGCGGGCTGACTACCACCGCGCGCATGGCCATGGACCCCGACACCTTCGACCAGTTGATCGACACCGTCCGCCGCTTCGTCGCCGAACGGCTGCGGCCGCTGGAGGCCGCGGTGGAGGCGAACGACGCGATCCCCGACGCGGTCGTCGCCGAGATGAAGGAAATGGGCCTGTACGGCCTCTCCATCGGCGAGGAGCATGGCGGCCTCGGCCTGAACATGGTCGAGGAATGCCGCGTCGCGATCGAGATGGGGCGCACCACGCCCGCGTTCCGTTCCACCTTCGGCACCAATGTCGGCATCGGGTCGCAGGGCCTGGTGATGGCCGGCACGCCCGAGCAGAAGGCGCAGTGGCTGCCGCGCATCGCGACGGGCGAGGTGGTGACGAGCTTCGCACTGACCGAGCCGGACGTGGGCAGCGACTCAGGGTCGGTGAAGACGCGCGCGGTGCATGACGGCGACGTCTATCGGCTGAGCGGCACCAAGCGTTACATCACCAATGCCGACAAGGCGGACCTGTTCACGGTCATGGCGCGCACCGGCGAGGAGCCCGGCGGGCGCGGCGTGTCCGCCTTCCTGGTCCCGCGCGACCTGCCCGGCGTCACCATCGGCGAGCCCGAGAAGAAGATGGGGCAGAAGGGCGCGAAGGTTGCTGACGTCAATTTCGACGACGTGCCCGTGCCCGCCGCCAACATGCTCGGGCAGCCGGGCGAGGGCTTCAAGATCGCGATGCGGGTGCTCGATCGCGGCCGGCTGCACATCTCGGCGGTGTGCGTCGGGGTGGCCGAACGACTGCTCGCCGATTGCTGCGCCTATGCCAGCGAACGCACGCAGTTCGGCAAGCCGATCGCCGAGCACCAGCTGATCCAGGCGATGATCGCGGACTCCAAGACCGAGGCACTGGTCGCGCGCGCGATGGTGCTGGAAACCGCCGCGAAGAAGGATCGCGGCGAGGACGTGGTGCTCGAAAGCGCGGCGGCGAAATATTATGCGAGCGAGATGGTCGGCCGCGTCGCCGATCGCGCGGTGCAGATCTATGGCGGCGCGGGCTACATCGCCGACTACGGCATCGAGCGGCTGTACCGCGACGTCCGTCTGTTCCGGATCTACGAAGGCACCAGCCAGATCCAGCAGCTCATCATCGCCCGCGAGACGCTGAAGCGCGGTGGATAACTCCCCTCCCGCAAGCGGGGGGGGAATCAAGGGAGAGACTTAGCATGGACACCACCAACCTGTTCCGCCTCGACGGCCGCACCGCGCTGATCACCGGCGGATCGCGCGGCATCGGCAAGATGATCGCGGCCGGCTTCATCGCTCAGGGCGCGACCGTCTACATCTCCTCGCGCAAGGCAGCCGCCTGCGAGGAAGCGGTCGCGGAACTCGGCCCCAAATGTATCGCACTGCCGCAGGACGTTTCCACCGTCGCCGGCTGCAAGGCGCTTGCGGCGCAATATGCCGAGCACGAGGGCAAGCTCGACATTCTCGTCAACAACGCCGGCGCCGCCTGGGGCGAACCGTTCGAGGATTTTCCCGAGAAGGGGTGGGACAAGGTCATGGACCTCAACGTCAAATCGCCCTTCTTCCTGACGCAGGCGCTGCACGCGCCGCTCAAGGCCGCCGCCTCGCGTGAGCGGCCGGGCAAGGTCATCAACATCACCTCCATCGACGGCCTGCGGCTCAATCCGTGGGAGACGTACAGCTACCACGCGTCGAAGTCGGCGTTGATCTATCTCACCAAGCGCATGGCCGCGCGGCTGATCGCCGACAGCATCAACGTCACGTCGATCGCACCGGGGGCGTTCGCGAGCGAGATGAACAAGGCCGCGCGCGATCACGGCGACGCGATCGCCAAGAGCATCCCCGCCAAGCGCATCGGCGTCGACGAGGATATGGCGGGAACCGCGATCTTCCTCGCCAGCCGCGCGGGCGATTATGTGGTCGGTGACACGATCGTGGTCGATGGCGGGCTGGTCAACGCGGCGCTGGGCACCAGCATCGACGCGTAAGCGGTTGATCTGGTGCGGCCGTAGGGTACGACGGCAGGCGGTGTAGCGGAGTCGGGCCGATCGGCGTTCTGGTGTTCCTGTCGGCCCTCGCGGTCGCGATGCCGCAGCTCACGCCCGTCGTACCGCCGGTTGAGGTGGTGACCGAGCAACAGCGGCCCCCAACTCCCGCCGTCGTCGCGGAGACGCCACCGCCCGTCGTCCAGATACCGCCCGCTCCAGAGCCGGTCGTCCCAGGGGAAGACGTGGTCGTCACCGCGCGCGACACCCGCGGCGATCCCGCGGCGGCGATCAATGCCGTCAGCTTCGACGCGACCCAGGCGGTCGACGACGCGCTCATCGGGCCGATGTCGCGGGCTTATACCAGCGCATTGCCAAGGCCGGTGCGCGACGGCGTGCGCAATTTTCTGGGCAATCTGCGCGAGCCGATCGTCGCGGTGAACTATCTGCTGCAGCTCAAGCCCGGCAAGGCGGCGGAAACGCTGGGCCGGTTCGCGATCAACACCACGATCGGAGTCGCTGGCTTTGTCGACATTGCCAAGCGCAAGCCGTTTCACCTGCCGCGGCGGCGCAACAGCTTCGCCAACACGCTCGCGCTGTACGGGGTGAAGCCCGGCCCGTTCTTCTTCCTGCCGCTGATCGGCGCAACCACCCTGCGCGACCTTATCGGCAGCAGCATCGATCAGGCGATGGTGCCGATCAGCTCGGTTCCGCCGCTCAGCGACCGAACGGTGGCGGCGGCAATCAGCGGCTTCAGCCTGCTCAGCTACCGCGCCGACATCGACAAGACGCTGAAAGATGTCCGCGCCGCCCCGGACCCTTATGCCGCGCGGCGCAAGGCGTATTTGAACCGTCGCCAGGCCGAAATTGACGCGATCCGCGGTCGCAAGGCCAGCGCGCCTCGGGAGTCCGTGGGCGAGTTTCCGCCTTCACCGCTAGTGCCCTGACGGATCGGCGACAAACGCACTCAGGGACCTGAACCGGCATGGAGCCTGGCGTGGCCGCGTCGCCGACCTGTTCGATACCTGCACGCAGCCGCAGCACCCAGCGGTCGGAAGAGGGCCGGCTCCTACCCTTGCGCGCAGGCAAGGATCGCAGCAGCCAGCGATCGGTTCGGGCACTCTCGCGAAGCGTTACCTGCCCCGGCAATCGCGACCCCAGGCTTTGTGTCAGGCGTTGAGCGTCTGCGATTTCGGGGTGATCCGCGTCCGCCACCACGGTGAGGCCCCGCTCAGCTCGACTCGAACCGTCACCCCGATGATGCACCTTGTCCGGTGGCTTGGATCATCAAGTTTTGTTCATGTTTGCTTACCGCACACAGGCCGCCTTCGTGCCGTCGGTCATCGAGATCCGCGACGGTGCGCCGTGCGCGGAAGTATTGATGGTGACGCCTTCCGACCGGCAGCGCCGCAGCTGGAAGCGGACCTTGCGCCGGCGAAAGTCGAGCGACACGCGGCGGAACGTCTCCATCAGGTCGGTGCCCAGCAGCAGCGCCGGCTGATCCGCCAGGCCGAACACCCGGAATGGCGGCACATCGGCGAACGCGATCGGCACGTCCTGCAGGAGGACGGAGCCGAGCCGCAGTTCGGCGATGCGCGCGAGTTGCAGATCGACCGTGACGCCCGTCACCCCCGTCACCGCGATCGTGGTGAAGCGGTCACCGTAGCGCCGCGCCAGCTGATCGCGCAGTTGCAGATTGCCGATCGTGATCTCGGACCCGGTGTCGATCACCGCGTTGACCGGACGGCCATTGGCGCGCGCCTGCGTCAGGATCAGCTGGCCGCGCAGACGTCGCGCGGTGACCACGATCTCGCCGTCCAGCCGGCGCGCCGGCCGGGCGGCATCCTCCACCTTGATGATCCGCTTCTCAAAGTCGAGCAACAGCCGCTGTTCGACCAGTGCGTCGATCCCCAGCATCCCGGCGCCGCCCAGATCGGCATCCTTGAGCACCGGCAGTTCCAGCGCCGTGAACGCGTGTTCGCCGAGGCCCAGGCTGTCCACCAGCACGCGATCGACCTGTCCGCTGGCGGTGATGCCATGCAGCGTCACCGGCGTTCCTGCCGGCAGCCGCATCGATTTTGCCGCCCGCTCGCCAATCACGGAGGTGTCCGCACCGCTGTCGACCACGAAGCGAAACGGCCCCTGCCCGTTGATCCGGACCGGCACGGTCATCCGCGATCGGACCTTGCGGCCCTCTATCTCGGCACCCGCGACATCGAGCGTGTCGTCGATCAGCGCCGGAGGAAGCGCGGGAAGCGGGGTCGCCGCAGGCGACTGCTGACGCTGCGCGGCATCGGTGGGGCTCGAACCGGCCGGCGTGGCAAAGACGAGCAACGTGGTGCCGAGCAGGCGTCCCGCGACCGCGGTTCGCGCTGCCCGGCCGAGCGTCACCGCGCGATGCCGCCCGCCGCCAGCACCGCCAGCGTCACCAGCTCGCTCGCGGTCGCGGTCATGGGTGCGATCTGCACGGGTTTCTCCATCCCGATCAGCATCGGACCGATCATGTCGTCGCCGCCCAATTCCCGCAACAACTTGGCCGAAATGTTCGCGGATTGCAGCCCCGGCATGATCAGCACGTTGGCGGGACCGGAGAGCCGCGCGAAGGGATAGCGCGCCAACTGCCTGGGGTTGAGCGCCACATCGGGCGCCATCTCGCCCTCGTACTCGAACCCGACTTGCCGACCATCAAGCACGCCGACCGCCTCGCGGATATTGTCGAGCCAGCGACCCTCGGGATTGCCGAAGGTCGAATAGCTGAGGAACGCGACGCGCGGCTCGTGGCCCATCCGGCGCGCGACCGCAGCGGTCTGCTCGGCGATGTCGGCCAGTTCCTCCCCCGACGGC
Organism: Sphingomonas bacterium; assembly: GCF_028292945.1. Classification (GTDB taxonomy): domain Bacteria; phylum Pseudomonadota; class Alphaproteobacteria; order Sphingomonadales; family Sphingomonadaceae; genus Sphingomonas. The sequence goes on from NZ_JAQGLJ010000066.1 coordinate 21,456, forward strand.
CGCTCGTTGACGGTGGTGTCGGCGATGAAGACCGTGTGGCTGCGCCCGACCAGGATGTGGATGCCGAACGGCGTGCGTCCGACCTCTGGATCGATGACCCGCCTGATCTCGCGCAACGATTGTGCATAGGGTCGCGTGGTGCCGGTGATCATCGCGTCCGCTTCGCCCAGCTGCAGCAGCACGGCGCCGAAGATGTTGCGATCCTGGTTGATCATCCGCTCGACGTCACGGCGCAGGTGGCCCCTTCGCTGCAGGCGCGCGTAGAGGAAGTCGACCATGCGTTCGATGTGACCGGATGTGCGGCTGTTGTGGACCTCGTAGCCGGCCGCATCCTTGACCCCCAGCGCCGCCAGCCGATCGTAGACGTCGTCGCGCCCGACCAGCACCGGCGTGCCGTAGCCGCCCTCCTTGAAGGCGATCGCGGCGCGCAGCACCACTTCCTCCTCGCCTTCCGCGAACAGCACGCGCTTGGGCCGCGCGCGCGCGCCGTCATAGGCGAGGCTGAGCACCGACGTGGTGGGGTTGAGCCGGGCGCGGAGCGACTGGCGATAGGCGGCGAGGTCGAGGATCGGCTTGGTGGCGACGCCCGAATCCATCGCCGCCTTGGCGACGGCGGCGGGCACCACCTCCATCAGCCGTGGGTCGAACGGCGCCGGGATGATGTATTCCGGGCCGAAGCTGTGGCGCACGCCATAGGCGACGGCGACCTCTTCGGGCACCCGCTCGCGCGCAAGCTCCGCGATGGCCATCGCGGCGGCGATCTTCATCGCGTCGTTGATCCCCGTCGCGCGCACGTCCAGCGCGCCGCGGAAGATGAAGGGGAAGCCGAGCACGTTGTTGACCTGGTTCGGGTAATCCGACCGGCCGGTGGCGATGATCGCGTCCGGCCGCGCCGCACGCGCCTCGGGTGGCGTGATCTCCGGGTCGGGGTTGGCCATGGCGAAGATGATCGGCTGCGGAGCCATGTCCTTGACCATCTCAGGTCTGAGCGCGCCCGCCGCCGACAGGCCAAGGAAGACGTCCGCCCCGTGCAGGGCCTCGGTCAGCGTGCGGCGGTCGGTGTTGGCGGCATGCGCGGACTGCCACTGGTTCACATCGCCGCGTCCCTGCCAGATCACGCCCTTGCGGTCGCACATGATGACGTTGTCGCCGCGCACGCCCATCGCCTTGATCAGCTCGGTGCACGCGATCGCCGCCGCGCCCGCGCCGTTGACGACGATCCTGACGTCGGCCAGCGCACGCCCGGTCAGCAGGCAGGCGTTGATCAGCCCGGCGGCGGTGATGATCGCGGTGCCGTGCTGGTCGTCGTGGAAGACCGGGATGTTCATCCGCTCGCGCAACGTCTGCTCGATGATGAAGCATTCCGGGGCCTTGATGTCCTCCAGGTTGATGCCGCCAAAGGTCGGCTCCATCAGCTCGACGGCGTCGATGAAGCGGTCGACGTCCTCCGTCTTCAGCTCGATGTCGATCGAGTCGACGTCGGCGAAGCGCTTGAACAGCACCGCCTTGCCTTCCATCACCGGCTTCGACGCCAGCGCGCCGAGATTGCCCATGCCGAGGATGGCGGTGCCGTTGGAGATGACCGCGACCAGATTGCCCTTGGCGGTGTAGTCATAGGCGAGCGCCGGATCGTCGGCGATCGCGCGCACCGGCACCGCGACGCCGGGACTGTACGCGAGTGCCAGATCGCGCTGCGTCGCCATCGGCTTGGACGCGATGATCTCGATCTTGCCCGGCCGCCCCTCCGAATGGAACAGCAACGCCTCGCGTTCGGAGAATTGCAGAGAGGGATCGTCGGACATGGGGGGGGCTCCTGCCGGCAGTGTCTTAGCGATCGGCGTTGGGTATGGAAGCTAGTTCGGCGAGCGGGCGGCGAACTTCCGCCGCGCGGCCTCGATGCGATCGACGTTGTTCGCGGCCCATACCCATAGGCCGCAGAACGCCTCGCTCGGGTCCGTGCCCAGCTGGGTCGGCGGTAGTCGACGCGAGGCGGCACCACCGCGTGAACGGTCCGGATCAGCAGGCCGTGGCGCTCCACCAGGCGCACGGTCTGCGTCAGCATCTTCTGACTGATCCCCTCGCACTGTTCGGCCAGAAGCGCAGTTCGCCATGCTCGGCCGGCGCCTCCAGCACGATCATCGTCCACTTGCCGGCAACGCGGCCGATGATCTCCGTCACCAGCGCCTCGACGCGGGTCCAGGTTCTCTGGATAATCGTGCGATACGCTGACGGTGGTATCCCGAAAGTAAGTACCCCGCTTTCCGGTGCCTTCTTTCCGTTCGTGACCCTCGCTTCTATCTCGCGTCCAGCTTTTAGGAGGACGGTTCATGAACATCACTGGCAACACGATCCTGATCACCGGCGGCGGCACGGGGATCGGCAAGGGTCTGGCGGAGGCGCTGCACGCCAAGGGCAATCGCGTGATCGTCGCCGGGCGCCGTGCCGAGCCGTTGCAGGCGGTCGCGCGGCACAATGCCGGCATCGCCACCGCGACCGTCGACATGGCCGACCCCGCCTCGATCGCCGCGCTGGCCGCAAGCGTCGTCGCGGAGCACCCGACGCTGAACGTGGTCATCCATAACGCCGGGATCATGGTGCCCGAGCAGCTTGCGGGCGACGCATACGACACCGCCGACGCGGAGGCGATGATCGCCACCAACCTGCTCGGCCCGATCCGGCTCACGGCCGCGCTGCTCCCGCATCTCAAAGGCCGGCCGCACGCTTCGATCGTGACCGTATCCTCCGGGCTTGCCTTCGTGCCGCTGGCCGCGACGCCCACCTATAACGCGACCAAGGCGGCGATCCACAGCTGGTCGCAATCGCTCCGCACGCAGCTGGCGGACACCGCGATCGACGTGGTCGAGATCGTCCCGCCGGCGGTCGCCACCGACCTGCTGCCGGGTCATGCGGAGAACCCCCAGTCGATGCCGCTGCAGGCCTATATCGACGAGGTGATGACGCTGATCGAGGCGAACCCGGCCGCGCACGAGATCTGCGTCGAGCGTGTCGGCCTTCTTCGCGATGCCGAGCGCAAGGGCACGTACGATGAGGTGTTCGCGATGCTGAACCAGCCGCACTGACCCGTATCCCCCGCCCGCCCTGCCCGCTATCCGGGGCGGGCATGGTGACGCAGCCCCCCACCCCGATGATGGCGCAGTATCTGGCGCTGAAGGCGCAGGCGCCCGACTGTCTGCTGTTCTATCGGATGGGGGACTTCTTTGAACTGTTCTTCGAGGACGCCAGGGCCGCCGCCGCGTGCCTCGACATCGCGCTTACCGCGCGGGGCGAGCATGACGGCGCGCGCATTCCGATGTGCGGGGTGCCGGTCCACGCGGCGGAGGCGTACCTCGCGCGACTGATCAAGGCAGGGCACCGCGTCGCGGTCGCGGAGCAGACCGAGACGCCCGCCGCCGCCAAGGCGCGCGGCGGGTCCAAGGCGCTCGTCGGGCGGGGCATCGTGCGCTTCGTCACCGCGGGCACGCTGACCGAGGAGGCGCTGCTCGACGCGAAGGCGGACAATTGGTGCGTCGCGATCGGCGAAGCGGGTGGCGGATTTGCACTCGCGGCCGCCGACGTGTCGACCGGGCGGTTCGAGGTGATCGAGACGACGGGCGCCGGGCTGCCTGCGGAACTCGCCCGGTTGCAGGCGGCGGAGACGATCGCATCCGATGCAGGCGATGGGGCCGGCGCGACCGTGCTGCGGCCCCGCGCCGATTTCGACAGCAGCGCGGGCGAGGCGCGGCTGAAGCGGCTGTACGGCGTCGCGACGCTCGACGGGTTCGGTCAGTGGAGCCGCGCCGGGCTGGCGGCGGCCGGTGGCCTGGTCGCGTATCTGGAGCACGCCGCCACCGGCACCCTGCCCTTCCTGCGCCCGCCCGTCCTGCGTCGCGCGGCGGAGACGATGGCGATCGACGCGGCGACGCGCGAAAGCCTGGAGCTGACCTGCACGGCGGCGGGTCAACGCAAGGGCTCGCTGCTCGACGCGGTCGATCGCACCGTCACCGGCGCCGGGGCACGACTGCTCGCCACCGATCTCGGGGCGCCGCTGATGGATCGCGACGCGGTGCAGGCGCGGCTCGACGTGGTGGCGCTGTTCCTGACCGACGACGCCGCGCGCGAGAAGCTCCGCGCCGCCCTGCGCGCGGCCCCCGACATCGGCCGTGCGCTGGGGCGGCTGGCGGCGGGGCGGGGCAGCCCGCGCGACCTGGGTCAGTTGCGCGATGGCCTGGACGCTGCCTGGGCACTGGGCGAGCAGCTTGCCTCGCGCACCGAGCGCCCACTCCTCCTCGCCACGCTCGCACCGAGCCTGCGCGGTCACGGCACGCTGATCGATCTGCTCCGCCGCGCGCTCGTCCCCGCGCCGCCGATCGATGCGAGCGACGGCGGCTACATCGCTGCCGGCTATGACGCAGCGCTCGACGCGCTGCGCGACACGGGTGCGGGCGGACGCCGCTCGATCGCCGCGCTGGAGGCGGAGCTACGCACTCAAACCGGCGTCGCGACGCTCAAGATCCGCCACAACAACGTGCTCGGCTATCATGTCGAGGTGCCCGCGCGCGCCGCCGACCCGTTGATGCGCGCGGACAGCGGCTTCACGCATCGCCAGACGCTCGCGGGCGTGGTCCGCTTCAACACGCCTGCGCTGCACGAGGTCGCCGCGCGCGTGTCGCAGGCGGGTGCCCACGCGCTCGCCGCAGAGGCAGCGCATCTGGAAGAGCTCACCGCAACGACGCTCGCCACGCGCGAGGCGATCGCCGCCACCGCGGACGCGCTCGCCCGGCTGGATGTCGCCTCAGCACTGGCGGAGCGGGCGGCGGAAGGGAACTGGACCCGACCCAAGCTGGTCGATCATGCCTGTTTCGAGATCGAAGGTGGCCGCCACCCGGTTGTGGAGGCGGCGCTGGCGAAACGCGGCGACCGCTTCATCGCCAATGACTGCCGTCTGTCCGAAGCCTCGCGGCTATGGCTCGTGACCGGTCCCAACATGGGCGGGAAATCGACCTTCCTGCGCCAGAACGCGCTGATCGCGGTACTCGCGCAAGCCGGCAGCTACGTTCCGGCTACCAGCGCAACGCTCGGCCTTGTCGACCGGCTATTCTCCCGCGTCGGCGCGTCGGACAATCTCGCGCGCGGCCGCTCCACCTTCATGGTCGAGATGGTCGAGACCGCCGCGATCCTTGCACAGGCGACCCCGCGTTCGTTCGTCATCCTCGATGAGGTCGGGCGCGGCACCTCAACCTATGACGGCCTGGCGATAGCCTGGGCGGTGGTAGAGGCGATCCACGAGGACAATCGCTGCCGCTGCCTGTTCGCCACGCATTATCACGAGCTGACCCGGCTGGCGGAGCGCTGCGAGGCGCTGTCGCTGCATCACGTCCGCGCGCGCGAATGGAAGGGCGAGCTGGTGCTGTTGCACGAACTCGCCGACGGGCCGGCCGACCGCAGCTATGGTCTCGCCGTCGCGCGCCTGGCGGGCATGCCACCCGCCACCGTTGCGCGCGCGAAGGCGGTGCTGGCGAAGCTGGAGGCGGGCCGCGCGCGGACGGGTGGGCTGGCGGCGGGACTGGACGACCTGCCCCTGTTCGCCGCCGCGCAGGCGATCGAAGAAGTGAAGAGTGACCCGTTACGACGCGCGGTCGAGGAGTTGGACGTGGACGCACTAACCGCGCGTGAGGCGCTGGAGACGCTGTATCGTCTCAAGTCCATCGCGCGCGAGGCTTAGGATTGGATGCAGAGCCGCTGAATCAGTCGTCCAGTGGGCGGCGCGGCCGACTCGGCCCCGGCTTCAGCCGGGGAGGGACTTGATCAAGCTGGCAAACTTCAACCCCGGTCAATCGGCGGTAGCGGGCCGAAGTGGAGCACCGTCTGCTCAGGCTGCTCGACATCTTCGATGAGCCGCGCCAGCTCCGTCTCCTCGGGCGTATCCGCGGGTCCGGTCAGGTAGCTGCGTCGCAACGCGACCCCGGCGCGGAACAGTTCCGGCGGCTGGATATCCTGATAGAGCGGCCGACGCGGACCCTTGCTCATGATTGTGTGACCCACATCCGCCAACGACTCCGCGATCACGCATTGGTTCCAGAGGCAGCCTGTTTTGCGCAGGCGTCAAGCGGGCGCTATGCGGTCAGACGATGACCGGTCGTTTCGATCACCTTCCGACCCGCCGCGCCATCATCGACCGGCGCGCGGTGACCGACGCGCTGCTGTCCTTGCCCCAGCAGGAGCGGCCCGCCCTCCGCCGCGCCGCGACCGCGATGCTGGCAGTGGCCCTCGACGCCGGGCGCGCGGAGATCGCCCGCCGTCTCGCCGAACACCCGTCGCGTGGGCTGGAGGCCGCCAATGCCGGTGCCTATCTGACCGACGCGATCCTGCGCGCGCTGTTCGCCTTTACCGTCGAGCGCCTGCACCCGCTGCCCAATCCGACTTCGGGAGAACGGCTGCTGCTGCTCGCGGTGGGCGGCTATGGGCGCGGCGAGATGGCGCCACATTCCGATGTCGACATCGGCTTCGTCACGCCGTCGCGCCAGACCGGATGGGGCGAGCAGGTGATCGAATCGATGCTGTACGCGCTATGGGACCTGCGGCTGAAGATCGGCCAGTCCACGCGATCGCTCGACGAGATGATCCGCCAGGCAAAGGCGGACGTGACGGTACGCACAGCGCTGCTGGAAGCGCGCTATGTCGCCGGTGACAAGGCCCTGCATGCCGAGTCACAGGCGCGCTTCAAGGCGGAGGTGCAGCGTGGCTCCGAACGCCAGTTCATCGCCGACAAGCTCGCCGAGCGCGACGCGCGTCACCGCAAGATGGGCGACACGCGCTATGTCGTCGAACCCAATATCAAGGAGGGCAAGGGCGGTCTACGCGACCTGCACGCGCTGTTCTGGATCGGCAAATACGTCCATGACGTGACGCGCGCCGGCGAGCTGGTCGACAAGGGGCTGTTCACGAAGGCGGAGTACCGGCGCTTCAACCGTGCCGACAATTTCCTGTGGGCGGTGCGCTGTCACCTGCACCTGATCGCCGGCCGCGCCGAGGACCGGCTAACCTTCGATGTCCAGCGCGAGGTCGCGACGCGGATGCGTTTTCGCGAGCGGCCGGGCAAGTCCGCCGTCGAACGCTTCATGCAATTCTATTTCCTGCAGGCGAAAGGCGTCGGCGACCTGACGGGCGTGTTCCTGGCGCATCTGGACGAAAGCTTCGCGGCGCGTGGGCGACGCTTCGGTCTGCCCACGATCCGGCGCCGGCCGAGCCGGCTGAACGGCTTCGTGCTCGATCGCGGCCGGCTTGCGTTGCCGCGCGACGACTTCTTCGCGGAGGACCCCGTCCGGCTGGTTGAGCTGTTCGCGCTTGCGGACAGCCAGTCGCTGGAGGTCCACCCCCTCACCATGCGCGCCGCCGCGCGCGACGCGCGACTGATCGCCGACTGCCGCGGCGGCGCGCGCGCCAATGCGCTTTTCCTGGACGTCCTCACCTCCCCGCGCGACCCCGAGCTGGTGCTGCGCTGGATGAACGAGGCCGGGGTGCTGGGCCGCTTCGTGCCGGATTTCGGCCGCGTCGTCGCACAGATGCAGTTCGACATGTACCATCACTACACCGTCGACGAGCACACCATCCGCGCGATCGGCCTGCTGTCGCGGATCGAGCGCGGGATGCTCGACGCCGATCACCCGCTGGGTGCGGCAATCATGGGTCAGGTCGTGTCGCGGCGCGTGCTGTACGCGGCCGTACTTCTGCACGATATCGCCAAGGGGCGCGGCGGCGACCATTCGGTGCTGGGCGCGGCCGTGGCCGAGCGGCTGTGCCCGCGTTTCGGACTGACGGCGGCGGAGACGGAGACGGTCAGCTGGCTGGTGCGCCACCATCTGCTGATGTCCGCCACCGCGTTCAAGCGCGATCTGTCCGACTTCAAGACCATTCTCGACTTCGCGGCGACGGTGCAAAGCCCGGAACGGCTGCGCCTGCTGCTGATGCTGACCATCGTCGACATCCGCGCGGTCGGGCCGGGGACGTGGAACGGCTGGAAACGCCAGCTGCTCACCGACCTATACGAGGCGGCGGAGGAAGTGCTGCGGCTCGGCCACAAGCAACGCGGACGCAGCGAGCGCATCTCCGCGAAGCAGGTCGCCTTGCAGGCCACCCTCGGCTGGCCCGACGAGCGCTTCGCCGCCTATGTCCGCCGCCTGCCGGAAGCCTATTGGGTCGCCGAGCCCGACGACGTGCTGCTTCACAACGCGCGGTTCATCGACGGCGCGGGAGACGGCAGCCTCGCGATCGACGCGCAGGTCTATGCCCAGCGCGGCGCGACGCTGGTGACCGTCTGTGCCGCCGATCATCCGGGGCTGTTCTATCGCATCGCGGGTGCGATCCACGTCGCGGGCGGCAACATCATCGATGCGCGCATCCACACCACGCGCGACGGCATGGCGGTGGACAATTTCCTGGTTCAGGACCCGTGGGGTCGCCCGTTCGACGACCAGAGCCAGCTCGCGCGGCTCAAGACGGTGATCGCCGACGCGCTCGCCAATCGCGGCAAGCTTGCCGACCGACTGGTCGCCAAGCCCGCCGCCCGGTCGCGCGCCGATGCCTTTTCCATCCAGCCCAACGTGCTGATCGACAATCGCGCCTCCAACCGGTTCACCGTGGTGGAGGTCAACGCCCGCGACCGGCCGGCGCTGTTGAACCAGCTCGCGCTGGCGCTGTTCGAATCGAAGGTGACGATCCATTCCGCCCATGTCGCCACCTATGGCGAGCGCGCGGTGGATACATTTTATCTAACCGACCTGACCGGCGACAAGCTGGACAGCGCGGCACGGCTGAAGACGCTCGAACGCCGGCTTGCTGCCGCCGCGGCGGGCGAGGCTTGGGACATGGCGGCGTAGGGCGATGCTGATGACTACCCGCGTCCGTTCCGAGCGAAGTCGAGGAACATGGTGTCTCGACTTCGCTCGACACGAACGGCGGGTACAGTCCCGAGATCCTGGAGGAGTGTAAGACATGCCCGTACTCGGCATCGGTGGCCTGTTCTTCCGTGCGCGCGATCCCGACGCGCTCAACGCCTGGTATCGCCAACACCTCGACGTCGGCGCCGGCTGCGCGTCCGACCCGACCGAGACCAGCAGCGAATGGTACTGGCAGGCGCAGGGCGGCCCGACCGTGTTCGCCCCGTTCAAGGCGGACACCGACTATTTTGCGGCCGACAAGCAATGGATGCTCAACCTGCGCGTCAGCGATCTGGATGCTCTGATCGCCAGGTTGCAGGACGCTGGCATCGCGGTGAAGACGGATCCCGAATGGGACCACCCCGACACGGGCCGCTTTGCGCGCATTCACGATCCCGAGGGGAACGCTATCGAGCTGTGGCAGCCGCCGGCATGATCGGTGGCAATCCGGGCGAAGGCACGGACCAATGTCGGCCTGTGGTGTAAAGCGGACGTTGAATGTCACGTCACGTCAATGAGCGAACGGTCCCTAGACCGAGCGCGACTGCCGCGATCGAAAGCACCACTGATCCTACCACGTAGACGACGAGCGGCGCGTATTCCCCCCGCTGCCACATCAGAGCCGCATCCAAACTGAACGCCGAGAAGGTCGTGAAGCCACCCAGAACGCCGGTAGCAAGGAACAGCCGGGTCCCTTCTCCCACACCCGTCTTGAGCAGAAACAGCCCCGCCAACACGCCCATCAGCAGGCCGCCGACCACGTTCACGATCAAGGTGCCGTAGGGAAAGCCTGCGCCAATGTAGATGAGGGAGGCACGGTTGACGCCGTGCCGCAGGGTCGCTCCGATCCCGCCTCCGATGAAAACCAGAATGTACCCCATCCGGCTTCTCTAGCGATGGGAACGAGCGGTTCCAACGTCAGCTTGTGGGCGTCAGCTGCCATTCCCAGACAAGCGAAGGGCTGGCCCACCACGCGGCAGACCAGCCCTTCAATCTAGCAGATCACAACCTTCGGCACCGCAAAGCCGCGCCGGACGCGCGGCTCTGCCGCCCACCGGTGGAGCCGGCTGCGCCTTAGAACTTGCCGCGCAGCGTGATGCCATAGGTCCGCGGCTCCGCGAGGAACTGCGAGAAGATCTGGCGACCACCCGGATATTGCGGGTCCTGGAAGCTGGCCGTTGCGGCGCCTTCCTGGAACGGCGAGTTGAACGCGACCTGGGCATAGTCCTTGTTGAACACGTTCTGGCCCCAGAACTCGATCGCGAAACGCTCGTCCGGCCCGCGGATGCCGATGCGGGCGTTGACCAGCGCGAAACCGTCCTGCTCCTTCTGCGGGAACAGATCGGAGCCCGTGTTGTAGTCGCTCGACATGCGGGTATCGACATAGAACAGCGCCGACAGGCCGCTGCTGCCGATGTCGGGCGTCCATGCCGCCGAACCGGTCACCACCACTTCCGGCGCGTTCGACAGGTTGTCGCCCGGCAGCTTGCGCAACGCCTGGTTGAGCGGCGCACCGGCATTGTTGCCGACCAGATTGTCGCGATACTTGGTGTCGGCATAGGTCAGACCGGCCGAGACGCGGAAGTTGCGCGCCGGGACCAGCGATGCCTCCAGCTCTACGCCCTGCGAGACGACACCATAACCGATGTTGTCCGACGCACATGCGCCGGTCGCATCCGCGTTGGCGTTGAAGTTCGCCGCACCGGCGAACTTGCTCTGATCGCGATCGGCGCCGCTCAGGCTCTCGGTGCAGCCGTTGACGTTCTGGACGATGAACACGGTGCCGTCGAAGGTGTTGAGCTGGAAGCTCTTGAACTCCTGGCGGAAGCCCGCGACCGACAGGCTGAACGGACCGGTCGAATATTTCGCGCCGATCTCGAACGCATTTACCTTCTCCGGCTCGAACTGCAGATTGCCGACCAGCGCCTGTGCGCCGCCGAGCGCCGCGAAGGTGGTCGTCAGCGTGCCGTTGGCGATCGGCTGCAGCGGCCGCTTGAGCGCGGAGCGGTCGAAGTTGAACCCGCCCGCCTTGTAGCCGCGCGAGAAGCTGCCGTAGATCAGCAGGTCGTCGGTCGGCTTCCACGACAGGATCGCGGTGCCGGTGAACTCGTCCTCCGACCGCTCGTCGGCGATGCTCACCCCGTTCAGTTCGGCGGTCGAGTTGCCCTGGCAGCCCAGCCCGATCAGCGCGCGTGCCAGTGCCTGGCGGGTGGCCAGACCCGGCGTTGCCGCGATTTGCGTGGCGTTGATGTTCGCCTCGTCGGTCAGCGTGTTCTGCAGCGAGACGCAGCCGACGTTGTTGTTGCCGAACGTCGCGCCAAAGCGCTTGCGCTCGTCGGTGTAGCGCAGGCCAAGCGTCAGATCGAGCGTGTCCGCCAGGTGGATGATGTTGTGCGTGAACGCCGCGAAGCTGCGCATGTTCTGGCTGTACCGGTCAGGCGTCGAGCCGACATTGTTGATGCCGTCCAGCGTGACGAAGCCCGCCGCCACGTCGGCGCCGCCGGCGCCTGCCAGCGTCGCCGGCCCGACGCCCGGTGCAACGCAGCCCGGGCTGGTCGGCGAGTAGAGCCCGGCCAGACCGCCGCCGGAGATGATGCGGCAGGTCGCGAAGCGGCCATACTGGCTGCCGAATTTCAGGTTGCTCTTGCCGCGGAACTTCTCGTCCACATAGAAGCCGCCGATCAGCCAGTCGAGCTTGTCGCCGAACGCCGTGCCGTTCAGCCGCAGTTCCTGCGTAAAGGTCTTGAACGCGCGCCGATTGTCTCCATCGGCAGCGTTGTAGAGGATGTCCACGGTGCCGTAATCGACGTCGCCGGCCTGGTCGTTATAATAATCGCGATAGGCGGTGATCGACGTCAGGTTGACGGCACCGAAATCCCAATCGATCTGGCCGGAGACGCCCCAATCGCGCGTGGTGCCGTCATAGCTACGGCCCGGCGTCACCGAGACGTCGCGCGAATAGCCCTGGTTGAACGCGGCCGGGTTCTGCCCGAGATTGGTCAGGACGTTGATGATGTTGTTGCCGTTGGCCAGCCCCGTGGTCAGCGGCGTCGCAGGGGTGTTGAGGTTGCCGATCGCCGGGTTGATCCTGCGGCCGACGTAGATGGCGGCGCAGCATGCTTCCTCGCGCTTGCTGTAATCGCCGATCAGGCGGACCCGGATATCAGACGTCGGCTCCAGCAGCAGCTGGCCGCGCACGAAATACCGATCGCGATCATTGACCCGGGTATCGTTCGCCGTGTCGCGGTAGAAGCCGTCGCGCTTGACGTAGACGCCGTCCACCCGTGCCGCGATCGAATCGCTGAACGGCACATTGAGACCGCCCGCCAGACGCAGGAAGTCGTAATTGCCATAGGTCGCCTCGCCGCCCGCGCTGATGCGGTCGAAGGAGGGCGACTTGCTGATGATGCTGATCAGACCGGCCGACGAGTTGCGACCGCCAAGCGTGCCCTGCGGGCCGCGCAGCACCTCGATGCGATCGATCTCGCCCAGCTCGTTGAGGCCGATGCCCGACCGCGAGCGATAGACGCCGTCGATGAACACCACGACCGAGCTTTCGAGGCCCGGATTGTCGCCCACGGTGCCGATGCCGCGGATGCGGGGCGAACCATTGGCCTCGGAGCCGGTGGAGGACACGAGCAGCGACGGTGCCAGCTGGTTGAGCTGGCGGATGTCGTTGGCACCGGAGTTCTGCAACGTCTCGGCGGTCACTGCGGAGATCGCCACCGGCACGTCGGCCAGCACCTGCGCACGACCCTGCGCCGTGACGACGATGTCCTGCGTCGGCATGTCGCCCTCTGGTGCCTGCGTAACGGACGCAGCGCCGGTGTCCGGAGTGGGCGCCGTCTGCGGCGTCGGCTGCGCAGGCGTGGCGTCCTGCGCGAAAGCGGGTGCCGAAAGGGCGACGGCGGCAACGGAAATCAGGTACGCAGCAATGCGCATGGCAACGCTCTCCAAATGCTTTTTAGAGTTTTGAGTATGGCAGCCGCCTAGGCGGTCAGCGACGACGATGCTACCGAATTGTGGACCATCCCGCGAATTCGAACATGGGGTGTAGCGCGGATGTTACACTGCGCCGCCGACGACAGCCGAGCACGCGCATATGCCAACCGCCTTGGCCTCGACCAGAGCGGCGAGTCTATTTGGGCGACAGCACCATCAGCATCTGCCGGCCTTCCATGCGCGGATAAGCCTCGACCTTGGCGATCTCCGCCGTGGCCTCCGCGACTCGCTGCAACACCGCCATGCCGAGATTGCCGTGGCTCAACTCACGACCGCGAAAGCGCATGGTGACCTTCACCTTGTCGCCTTCCTCGATGAACTCGTTCACCTTCTTCATCTTGGTGTCATAGTCGTGGTCGTCGATGTTCGGACGCATCTTGATCTCCTTGATCTCCTGCGTCTTCTGCGACTTGCGCGCGAGGTTCGCCTTCTTCTGCGCCTCGTACTTGAACTTGCCGACGTCCAGATACTTGGCGACCGGCGGGTCCGCGTTCGGCGACACCTCGACCAGGTCGAGGCCCAGCTCCTGAGCGGCGGCCATCGCCTCGCGCGTGTACATCACGCCCAGGTTTTCACCCTCGTGATCGATCACGCGGACCTTGGGGCTGACGATCCATTCGTTGAATCGCGGCCCATTCATCGGTGGCGCCTGATTGGGACGGCGCATGGTGGGGGGAGGTATGGGTATAAACTCCAGAATTGTTCGATGGGTTATGTAGTGCGTTTGCGGTCGGCGCGATAGACCGTCCGCGTTAATGATCAAGGCATGTCGTACGTGCCATCGCGGGCATCAGCGTCGATCCGGCGGCGTCGCCTCCGCCGTCAGCGCGGCGACCACGGCGCCGAGCGAGAGCATCTCCTGACCCTGGCTACCCAGACGGCGCACCGCGACCGTACCTTCGTCAGCCTCGCGCTTGCCTACTACCAGCAGCACCGGCACCTTGGCGAGCGAGTGTTCGCGCACCTTGTAGTTGATCTTTTCGTTGCGCAGGTCCGTCTCGACGCGCAGACCGGTCGCCTTCAGCGCCTTCACCACCTCCCGTGCGTAATCGTCGGCATCCGAGACGATCGTCGCCACTACCACCTGCACCGGCGCCAGCCACATCGGGAAGCGACCGGCGTGATGTTCGATCAGGATGCCGATGAAGCGTTCGAACGATCCCAGGATCGCGCGGTGGAGCATGATCGGCCGGTGCCGCTCGCCGTCCTCGCCTACATAGCTCGCGTCGAGGCGTTCGGGCAGCACCGTATCTGTCTGGATCGTGCCGACCTGCCACGTCCGGCCGATCGCGTCGGTCAGGTGGAACTCCAGCTTGGGCGCATAGAATGCCCCCTCGCCCGGCAGCTCCTCCCAGCCATACGCCGCCGTGTCGCGCCCCGTCGCAATCACCGCATCGCGCAATGACTGTTCGGACCAGTCCCACATTTCGTCGGACCCGAACCGCTGCTCCGGTCGCAAGGCGAGCTTGATGGCATAGCCGTCGAACCCGAGGTCCTTGTAGACGACATCGAGCAGGTCGCAGAACCGCGCCACTTCCTCGACCAGCTGGTCCGCGCGGCAGAAGATGTGCGCGTCATCCTGCGTGAACTGGCGGACGCGCATGATACCGTGCAGCGCGCCATGCGGCTCGTTGCGGTGGCAGCAGCCGAATTCGGCCATACGGATCGGCAGGTCGCGATAAGATTTGATGCCCTGGCGAAAGATCAGGACATGCGCCGGGCAGTTCATCGGTTTTAGCGCGAGCAGGTCGGCGGTGCCGGAGAAGACCGCCGCATCATCATCCGTCCCCGGGATCTCGTCGGGCACGACGAACATGTTCTCGCGATACTTGCCCCAGTGCCCCGATTGCTCCCATTGCCGCGCCGCCATCAACTGCGGCGTCTTGACCTCGGCATAGTCGGCGGCATCCAGCCGCCGGCGCATATACGCCTCCAGCTCGCGCCACAGGATGTAGCCGTTCGGGTGCCAGAACACCGACCCCTGCGCCTCGGACTGAAGATGGAACAGGTCCATGTCCTGCCCGATCCGGCGATGGTCGCGCTTTGCGGCCTCCTCCAGCATCGTGAGGTGCGCGTCGAGCTGCTTCTTGCTCAGCCAGCCGGTGCCGTAGATGCGGCTGAGCATCGCGTTGTTCTGGTCGCCGCGCCAATAGGCACCCGACACGCGCGTAAGCTTGAACGCCTGCGCGTCGAGCCGTCCCGTCGAGGGCATGTGCGGCCCGCGGCACATGTCGAGCCATTGACCCTGACGATAGATCGTCAATTCCTCGCCATCGGGGAGTTCCGCCGCCCATTCGGCCTTGAACGTCTCGCCTTGGCGATTCCACGTCTCGATCAGCTGCTCGCGGCTCCATACCTCGCGCCGGAACGGCTCGTTGCGGGCGATGATTGCGCGCATCTCCGCTTCGATCGCGGGCAGGTCCTCCTCGGTGAACTGCCGGCCTTTCGGGGCAAAGTCGTAATAGAAGCCGTCCGCCGTCGAAGGGCCGAAGGTGATCTGCGTACCGGGGAACAGGTGCTGCACCGCCTCCGCCATGACATGCGCGAAGTCGTGCCGCGCCAGCTCCAGCGCGTCGGCCTCATCGCGGGAGGTCACCAGCGCCAGGTGCGCATTACCGTCGAAGGGCCGCGACAGGTCGCGCAGCTCGCCGTCGACGCGCGCGGCGATCGCCGCCTTGGCAAGTCCGGGGCCGATCGCGGCGGCCACATCGGCAGGCGTGCTGCCCGCCGGGACTTCGCGGATCGAGCCGTCCGGGAGCGAAATCTTGAACATGGCGGACATGGGAAGCTTCCGTGTTGGCGCGCGTACGCTCGCCTAGAGTGTCGGTAACAGGGTTCGCAAGCGCGCAGGCCCGGACAACACCGGGCGGCGGCTCAGCGGCTAGTTCGCGCGATGGGGCGGAACGGGATCATCGCGGCGTTGCATAGCAGTAGCTCGCCGGCTCTGCCAACCATCCACGACGGGCGACGCCGCTGATCCACCAGGCTTCCCCGGCGGAAGCCGGGGTCCAGTCCGCGGCGCGGCCGGCTGGGCCCCGGCTTTCGCCGGGTAGGGCTGATCTTTGTGCGCTGCATCGAGCTGCACGGCGGAGCGTCCGGACAACCTCACGCTATCCCGAACGGCACCACGCGGTTTGCCTGCGTATGCCCGATCTCCGCCCGGCCCAGATACGGCACGCCCATTTCCGCGCACCAGCGCGTGACCATCGCCTCCGGCTCCTCCCCCCAGGGTGGATCGTTGGCCACGATGTCGGTCAGCGCGCCCAGCCGGATGCCGGCGATACCCTTGAGCTGCGGCGCGTGCGCCAGCTGCCACAGCATGCGGTCGAACCGATACATGGGTTCGCCGACATCCTCGATCAGCAGGACGTGGTCGGCGAGGTCCGGCAACCAGGGGGTGCCGATCATCGCAGTCAGGATCGACAGGTTGAACGCCGCCGCCGGGCGTCCCTTCGACGGACCAGCGTCGAGCCCCGGCTCCAGCCCGGTCCGATCCTTGCGCGCCAGCCAGCCGAGCGAGCGCGCGACCGTCTGGTCGCCCTTTTGCCGCCGTATCTCGCTCGCCATCGGGCCATGCACCGACCGCCCGATGCGCCGCGCGTACAGGGCGCCGAGCAGGAAGCCGACGTCCGAATAGCCCAGATAGGTCTTGTTGCGCGCCGCCGGGCCAAGCCGGGGCATGACCGTCGTCAGCAGCCGATTCGACCCGTAGCCGCCGCGCAGGAACCAGATCGCGTCGATGCCGGGATCGTTGGCGAACTCGAGAAACGCGTCGGCCCGCACCTCGTCGCTGCCGGCGAAATGCCCCGCCTTGGCGTACACCTGCGGGTGGAACTGCAGGTCGACCTCTGGAAACGCGACCGCGGCAAAGCCGCTGACCGGCGCGATCGCGTCCGGACTGGCGACCGACGAGGCGGCGAGCACGCCGATCTTCACCTCTCCCCTCCGCGCTTGCCCGTGTCCATCGAAGCCGCGATAGCGCGGCCCCATGGTGAACGGCAAACGCTACTTCTTCGTCGGTATCGGCGGTTCGGGCATGATGCCGCTGGCGATGATCCTCGCGGGGCGCGGGGCGCTGGTCGAGGGCAGCGACCGCTCGCTCGACGCGGGCCGCGTGCCGGCCAAGTTCGACGCGCTGCGGACGCTCGGCATCGGCCTGCACCCGCAGGACGGCAGCGGCGTCGTCTCCGCCGATCAGATCGTGGTGGCTTCGGCGGCGGTCGAGGACAGCGTGCCCGACATGGTTGCCGCTGCCCGAGTAGGTGCCAGTCGGATGACCCGCGCCGCGCTGCTCGCCGAGCTGTTCAACGCCAGCGAGCAGCCGATCGGCGTGGCGGGCACCAGCGGCAAATCCACCGTCACCGGGATGATCGGCTGGATCCTGCACGCCTGTGGCGACGATCCCACGGTCATGAACGGCGCGGTGATGAGCAACTTCGCCACGCCGGATGCGCCCTTCGCCAGTGCGCTGGTCGGCGGTGGCAGCCCCTTCGTCAGCGAGGTCGACGAGAGCGACGGGTCGATCGCCTTGTTCGATCCCGACATCGCCGTGCTGAACAACGTCAGCCGCGATCACAAGGAGCTGGACGAGTTGCGCGACCTGTTCGGCGCGTTCATCGCCAAGGCGGGCTGGGCGGTCGTCAACAACGACGACCGCGAAGCCCGAGCGTTGATCGATACGGTAGGGCCGGAATTCCTTACCACCTTCGCGCTTCAGGCCGATGCGCACCTGACCGCGACCGACATCCGCGAGGAGCCGTTCGCCATCTCCTTCGAGCTGGTCGACGAAGGCGAGTCGGTTGGCCGCGTCCGCCTTCAGGTGCCGGGTCTACATAGCGTCTACAACGCGCTCGCAGCACTCGCCGCCTGTGCCGCCGCGGGCGTCCCGATCGCGGAAGCCGCTGTGGCCATCGCCGGGTTCCGTGGTCTGTCCCGTCGCTTCGAGCTCATCGGCACGACCAACGACATCGCGGTGATCGACGATTTCGGGCACAACCCGGACAAGATCGCCGCCACGCTGGCGACGCTGCGGGCGTTTCCCGGCCGGCTGCTGCTGCTGTTCCAGCCACACGGTTACGGGCCGCTCAAGCAGCTCCGGCACGAACTGGCCGAGGCGTTCGCCAGCGGCATGGCGGAGGGCGACGTGCTCGCGCTGCCGGACCCGGTCTATTTCGGCGGCACCGTAGCGCGCGAGGTCGGTAGCGACGCCCTTGCCGGCGACATCGCCGCACTCGGCCGCGACGCGCGCCACCTTGCCGATCGCGAGGAAGCGGCCTCGATGCTGGTCGCCCTTGCCCGGCCAGGCGACCGGATCGTCGTGATGGGCGCGCGCGACGACACGCTTGGGCAACTCGCTCGACGCATGTTAGGCAACCTGCAAGGGAAGCGACCATGAAGCTGTTTACCGATCACCCTGCCACCCTCGGCGAGACTTATTGGCAGCACATGGCGGTCGCGGCGCGGTTCGGCGCGCGCATGCTGGCGGGCAGCATCGCCTGCTTCGTCCACGCGCTGCTGCCCTTCGCGTGCAAGAGCCGTGGCAGCGACACCGTGCGCGCGCTTCACGCCGAACTGATCGCCAAGCGCGCTGCGGCGACGCAGGTGAAGTCGGTCGAGTACGTCATCTGATCGTGGTTAAGCGGTTGACGACCCTGCCGTTCCTGCGCTGAAAGCCGGCAAGG